>HF993185.1:0-20797 GCA_000436795.1 Bacteroides sp. CAG:1076 | reverse complement strand
GTAGGGCCAGATCGTGTATTTGTTGCTCGCGTTCGCGACGCAATACCGTGCATACCGGAATCAGCAATCGTAACACTACGTTATCCATGATGTGATGCCCCTGAATGAACATGTATGTATTGTCCGGATAAACGCCTAATGTGCGGAATTCTTTTTTCATATCTTCTATTTCTTCGAGGGCATCTGCATGACGTTTCTCCAGCTCGTGGAGTTTACGGTTGACCTTTTTTGACATGATTTCAAGGCTTCTTTCCGGATGGTGGGTACTGACCTGATCCAGTTTTACAAAAGAGCAGAAGTCCAGCAGTGAGAACTCCGATAAATTATGCTGGCGGTAGAACCATACCGACCAGACGAAAAGGGGATAGGCTATTTCTGAATACAACTTCATGAAAGCTGGAAAATCAATCAGTTTATGGTCGTTCAGTGTTGCTGTTACGCATACTTCGTGTAATCCTTCGGCATAACAGTGGTAGTTTTCGATGGCGTATGCATAAGTTTGTAACACATAAGGGCTGTTGATGATATAACGTGAGGTTTGTGTTCGTCCCTGAAGCAGGTAATCGTAATCACTGTCTACGCAGGCTATCATATTTTCGCCCAGACGGCTTCCCAGTTCGTTCATCAGAACGCTCTTTTTTCCTTTCGCAAGGGAACTGCGTGAGGGAAGCATGACTTCGAAGTAACGTTTTTCGTTTTCATATTCGGCCAGAAGGGAACGCCAGAAAGATATATCGTCATAACTTTCTACATAAGCAACGATTTTTCTTCGTGCTTGCTTTGGCTTCAGACTATTGGCTGCTCCAATATAGAGTGAAGAAAGGTTTTCGGTAAGTCTTTTTCCCATAGCCGTAATTATTTTAACGAGTTGTTATATCACTTACTTCTGTTACAGCATCCAGCCAGCCGTTCATGATGAGGGCAGGTGAATGAGTGGTAAGTATGATTTGTACGTTTGGATTCAGGCTTCGAATCAGTGAAATGAGTCGTTGCTGCCATTCTACGTGCAATGAAATTTCAGGTTCATCCATAAATAAGGCGAACGGCTGGTTGTCTTGTACCAGTACGGTCAGCAGGATAACAAGCATTTGTTTCTCTCCGGATGAAAGTTGGTACGGAGTCAGTATATCGCCGTCCTGTTCGAATAAGATTTCATTGCTTTTGCGGTTTATCTTTTTTCCTGTTTCACTGAACAGGTCATCAATCAAGTCTTGAAATTTGGTCTTGGGACGTGAAACGTCAGCTGCTCGGGCCTGATTCTCTGCGACTCCACTGGTAAGCAGTTCGATAATCCGGTTTCCGATATTTACCTGATAATCGAGATATCGGCGCTGTAACTGATACAACTGCCAGTCTAATTCTGTCTTTACATTTGCATTTCCTATTTTTTCTAATAGTCCGGAGTTTATCAGCGGACGGTCGAAACTGCGAATGACGTCAAAGCGGATGAAGTTGGCATCTTCGGGTGAAAAGATAAAAGAAACGCCGGGCTGTATGCCATTGGTCAGTGCATGTCCTTCCAGTTCGTTGAGGTAACGCACTGAATTGTTTAGAATCGTACTTTTGCCGATACCGTTTATACCACTTAAGATGTTCACATCAGCACGCAAGTCCCATGAAATATTCTTTCTTCCCCATAGGCCTTTAATCTCAATACGTTTAATATAGTCAGCTTGCTTCTTCATGGTTGCATTATTTTTATAGCCTCTAAACAAAAGTACGCATAATATTGGAATAAATCAATGTTTTCAACGCTCTTTTTTCGAAGAACTCTTACCTTTGCAAAATAAAAATTTCAAGATTGAAAGTATGAATGTTAGAATTGTTAAGGCGCATGCAGCTTTACTGGGAGCTGCTGCTATGTGGGGATTGATGTCACCCATGGGCAAAGCGGCTATGGAGGCTGGTATAACCGGTCTTTCTCTTGCCACTATGCGTATGATAGGAGGGGCAGTTTGTTTCTGGATAGCTTCATTTTTTGCTCCCAGGGAAAAGGTGTCTTCACGCGACTTGATGTTGCTTTTCTTTGCCGGTTTGCTGGGAATTGTATGTAATCAGGGCTGCTTCACATTCGGTTTGTCGCTGACCTCACCGATTGATGCTTCCATTGTGACTACTACAATGCCTATTGTAACCATGATTCTGGCTGCGCTTTTTCTGAAGGAACCGGTTACGCCGAAAAAGGTGACGGGTATCTTTCTCGGTTCTATCGGGGCATTGATGCTGATATTGAGTAATCGGGGTGGAGCTGCTGTAGAAGGTGGAGGAAGTATTTTGGGAGATGCTTTATGTATTACGGCGCAGATAAGTTTTGCCTGCTATCTGACTATTTTCAAGAAGCTTATTTCACGGTATAATGTATTTACTCTGATGAAATGGATGTTTACGTATGCGGCTATTTGCTTTATTCCGTTTTCGTATCGTGATTTTTCGATGATGATGACTATGACATTTCCTGTTGCCGTATGGATGGAAGTGGGGTATGTCGTTCTGTTCGGTACATTCTTTGCTTATATACTGATACTGGTAGGGCAGAAGACGCTTCGTCCGACAGTAGTCAGCATGTATAATTATGTGCAGCCTATAGTAGGAACAGCCGTTTCGGTCTTTCTGGGTATGGGAATATTCGGCTGGGAAAAGGCGCTGGCTGCTGTATTGATATTTATCGGTGTATACGTTGTAACGCAAAGTAAATCGCGTGCTCAGATGTTGGCCGAGGGTGAGAAAGAATAAGTGTATTAGATTATGAAAGAAAATCCGAACATCAAGTCTCCGGTGCTTTATTTGCAGCATCAGTATGAGTTGTTGCAGTTGGAGTATGAATATGAAAAGGAACAGTTCAAGCAGCAGACTGAGCTGATGGGGATAGGACGGAAGATTAAGCGTGGCATGTGCTGGTATCCATTGAATTTGGGACGGAATTATTACAATGCCCTTAATCAGCTGGTTGTAGAGGTGGAACGGCGTGAGGATAAAGAAATCGAACATCAGTTTGAATATGGTCGTCCGGTATGCTTTTTCACTCAGGATATTTCCGGAAAGTTGAATTACCTGAACTTTGTGGCGACGGTGAACTATGTGGATGAGGACCGTATGGTAGTGATTCTTCCTTCTGTAGATGCCTTGCTTGCCTTGCAGAGTAAGGAGGTGCTGGGGGTACAGTTATATTTCGATGAAACCAGTTATCGTCTGATGTTCGAAGCGTTGAAACAGGTACTTACAGCTAAGAACAGTCGTTTGGCGGAACTGCGCGATATATTTCATGGTACGCAGCCTGTTGCTACTTTTTCGTTTCAGCCGGTACGCTTTCCGTGGCTAAACCGTACACAGGAAGAAGCTGTGAATAAAGTACTTCATGCCAAAGATGTGGCAATCGTACACGGGCCTCCCGGAACAGGAAAGACGACGACACTGGTAGAAGCTGTTTACGAAACGTTGCATCGTGAAAATCAGGTACTGGTGTGTGCCCAGAGTAATATGGCAGTCGACTGGATCAGTGAAAAGCTCGTTGATCGTGGTGTAAGCGTATTGCGTATCGGAAATCCGAGTCGGGTAAACGACAAGATGCTTTCCTTTACTTACGAACGCCGGTTTGAGTCGCATCCGGATTATCCACAGTTGTGGAGTATGCGCAAGGCTATACGTGAACTTTATGCCCGAAGCCGGAAGGGGGCAGACCGGGAGGCTGTCCGTCAAAAGATAAATTCGCTGAAAGATCGTGCTACAGAGCTGGAAATACGTATCAATGAATCATTGTTTGCTGAGGCTCGTGTTATTGCCTGTACATTGGTAGGCAGTGCCAATCGTCTGTTGATGGGACAGAAGTTCGGTACATTGTTTATTGATGAGGCTGCACAGGCTCTGGAACCGGCATGCTGGATTGCCATACGTAAGGCAGACCGTGTTATTCTGGCGGGTGACCATTGTCAGCTTCCTCCTACGGTGAAGGCACCGGAAGCTCTTCGTGCCGGATTGGGACATACGCTCATGCAGGCTATTGTAAAAAACAAGCCGGAAACGGTTTCTCTTTTGAAACTTCAGTATCGAATGAATGATGATATCATGCGTTTTTCGTCCGAATGGTTCTACGGAGGAATGTTGCAGTCTGCTCCCGAGGTGAAGTATCGTAGTATTCTTGATTTTGATACTCCGATTGAGTGGATAAATACTGAAGGTATGGATTGCAATGAGGAGTTTGTTGGTGAGAATTATGGACGTATTAATAAGCCGGAAGCGGAATTGTCGATTGCTCAGTTGAAGGAATATATTACCAAGATTGGTCGGGAGCGGTTTCTCGGTGAGCGTATCGACGTTGGTCTGATTTCTCCTTATAAAGCTCAGGTTCAATATCTGCGTCGGCTTGTGCGGAATGATGCTTTCTTCAAACCTTACAGGCAGGCGATAACCATCAATACGGTCGATGGCTTTCAGGGGCAGGAACGGGATGTCATTCTCATCAGTTTAGTTCGTGCCAACGAAGAAGGGCAGATTGGTTTCCTGAACGACTTGCGCCGTATGAATGTTGCTATTACTCGTGCCCGTATGAAACTGATTATATTGGGAGATGCATCTACACTGACCAAGCATGCCTTCTATAAAAAGTTGTACAGCTATATAGAAAGCTTGCATGACTATTAATTGGGGACATGCTGGGGCAGGGCTGATTGTATGAGAAGCTCTTTTCTTACCTCTAAGTCTTAATTTGCTTGCAGGCGTTTTTTCTTTCTGTAAGTTTTCAGGCGGTCTATGGCATGCTTGCGGCTTAGCATAATCTGATGCCGGTATACCAGACAGGTTGTGAGGAAGTAGACAACTGCTTGTATCCATAGCGCTCTGATTTGAGGTAAGGTATCGTGTAGCGTTGCTCCCATTGTATTGATGTGTACATAACCGTTTATTCCGAAAGTGGAAGGAAAAATCCAGGAGAAGACTTCCCAAAACTTAGGTACAGCTGCTCCCGGCCATGATATTCCCGATATGAATAGCAGTGGTACGGATGTAAATACGAAAATCAGCATGCACGACTCTCTGTGATGGATAAAGATAGAACATGTCATGGCAAAGAAGATGCATGCCAGCAGATATGGCAATGTAAACCAGAACAGTGTAGCAGGCTGGGCCAGTTGTACCAGACTGAACAGCTTGGGAACAAGGCAAAGAATATATGCTGACATTACTGCATAAATCATCAGATATGCCAATGATTTTCCCATTACTATGCGTAAAGTTCCCTGATATTGCCGGCTGATAGGTACAAGATCGCGAAAACGATTGTTCTCACGTGCAGTACCAGCCGAAAGTCCGATTCCCAGTAAGAGGGTTTGTTGTATGATAAGCATCAGTACGGCTGGAATCAGAAAACTGGCAAATCCATCTTGTGGATTAAAAAGAGATACAGATTCGTACTCTATGGGAGTGGTGCTGACCTCATCTTGCCGGTTAGTGGTATTCCCTAAGCGTTTTATCTGAATAGCTTTATTCATCTTCAGGGACGTTTCGGTATTTGCCATTAGGATGGCTTTATAATATAGCATACCGCTCATGTCGCAGTAAATGCTTACATGTGTCTGCTTTCCTTCGGCTATGTCGCGGCTAAAGCTTTCTGGTATGTAAATAACGCCGTATACCTTTTGTTCTTTTACAAGAAGTTTGGCTTCCTCCATATCGGCGCAGTAAGATTGTATGCGTACATCAGGGCTGCCGTCTACCATACGTATGTATTTTCTGCTGAGGGTGCTGTTGCTTGCATCCACTACTGCGGTAGGAACTTCCCGGACGACTTCATTGGTGTAGATAAAGGCATATACTAATGGATAAGCCAATGGAACCAGTAGAAAGAAAATCAGGACTCCTTGATCTTTTATGGTAGCTTTCAACTCTTTCCTGAAGATGTAGAACAATCCGTTCAGTCCTTGTTGTATCGTATGTCGGAATGAATATCTTTCCATAAATCAAGCTTTTAAGGAATATAGGTATAGTGTAACATGACCGTACGCAATTTTTTGAGTACGAAAAATGGAAGCAATATGAATATCAGTAATGCTACTACGGAGTGCCATGCGTAAATGAGCGGATAACCGTTGAGTGCAAGGTTGGCATATAACAGGAAGTAATGCCTCAATGGGAATAGTACACAGAGTGCCTGAAGCGTCGGGTGCATTGCCATAACCGGATAGGTGAACCCGGAAATGGAAAATGAAATGACTCCCCAAAGAGATGCTGCACTGAGTGCCAGACGAAGAGAACCGAATAAACCGAAAAAGAATATTCCTACAGCTTGTGAGGCAAGTACAAGCAGAAGCCCTGCCAGAAGCATAGGGAATATACCGCTGTTGCATGGGTAGTGCAGAAATCCATAAAGGTATACGTTATAAAATACGGCGATGATGAAGAAAATAATGGTTTGGGGCAATAGCTTTCCTGCCAGTGCCGTTACAATGGAATTGTCTGCCATCTGCATTAATTCTTTAGCTGTATTCTCTTTTATCTCTGTCCCTATCGTGTATACGGTGACCAGAAAAATCAATAACATCAATATTCCCGGGCAGAGAGTATTACACAGATAAACAGAATAGTTCAGCCACGGGTTGTTGAGTGCATGGGTATCTATTACAATCGGTTGCAGGAATGCCATAGCCTGATCTTCGGTAGCTCCTTTTGCCAGTAAAGTACTTTGCCCGATAGCTGCCGAAGCCAGTTCGCTCATGGTTCGTTGATCCCGATACAGTAGAGAACCTGCTATCAGGTACGAATAGTTGGTATAAAAAGAAACCTTAGGCTGTCTGCCTGCAATCGCTTTTTCCGTTGTTCCTTGAGGTATGTAATAGAACGAATAAATCTCTCCGCGCTGGATGGCTTCCCTGGCATCATTGAAGCTGTTGTAGTGAGCAACGATTTGAGTTTGCTGAAACGCATCCAGATTGCGTATGATGGTACGGGTTGTCGATGTGTTGTCTAAATCCACTACACCTGCCGGCAGGTTAGTAGGTAGTCCGTTGCTCATCAGTGTGGTGAAGAAAATGTAGCTGAATATCGGAGCTATAACCATGCAGAACAGATACATTGGTTTGGTTGCAATGCGCATCACTTCTCGTTTTGCAATCTGTAACAGGCGTTTATGGATAGTTATTGACATGACAGTTTGTTATTTTTCGATGATTGCCGACATACCTGGGCGTAAGTTCTCTACCGGTTGTACAGGTTTA
This sequence comes from Bacteroides sp. CAG:1076, assembly GCA_000436795.1. Classification (GTDB taxonomy): domain Bacteria; phylum Bacteroidota; class Bacteroidia; order Bacteroidales; family Bacteroidaceae; genus Phocaeicola. The sequence continues at coordinate 13,592 of HF993185.1, read as the reverse complement.
GCTTTTACTTCAAATGTTTTCAGGTCGAACTGTCCGGTTGTCTTGGTAGCTTTCCAGGCAGCATAAGTTCCTAAGTCTTTCATATAAGTGACCTTGAATGTTACGTTCTTTTCCAGAGCCGGAACATAGGCACTGATTTCGCCACCTACGGTAAAGTCTTTCAGAAAGTCCTCTCGTACATTGAAAGTAACCCACATATCATTCATCTGGGCAACGTTCATGATAGGAGCACCTGTACCTACCAGTTCTCCTACTTTCGGGAATATTTCTGTTACTTCTCCATCGGCAGAAGCTATAAGATAAGTTTCATTGATATAAGATGTGACTTCGGCAACAGCTCCCTTTGCACGTTCTACCTGAGCGGCTGCCATTGCTTTGTCTTCACGCTGGGCACCGTTCTTGGCCATGGTATATTGTGCATTTGCAGCTCGTTCGGTTGCTGCCATTGCATCATACTGTGCTTTAGCTTCGTCACGTTTCTGTGCCGACATGACACCTTCTTCATATAGGCGGTTGACACGCTTGTACGATTTCTCAGCTATCTCCAGTCCGGCTTTTGCCTTTTGCCACATTTCGAAAGCAGCCTGAAGTTGTTCGGAACGAGTACCACGTATAGCCTTTTCGTTCAGAGCTTGTGCGGCCTCTTCGGCAGCCTGGGCTTGTGACAATTTAGCCTGAACATCCGGAGCTTCAAGTATGGCAAGCGTATCTCCTGCTTTTACCTTATCTCCTTCGTCGACCAGAAATTTAAGAATACGCCCCGGTACCTTGCTTGACACACGATATTCGGTAGCTTCTGCTTGTCCCTGAATAATTTCAGGACCTTTTCCGAGGGTAAAGAACCCGATAATGCTTACAATAACAACTACTGCTGCAAGTGTAAAGAATGCCAGCATGATATTGCTGCGTTGAGATTTTTCGGTCATATTGGTTTGTTATTTTAATGTTCCCATTGATTTGTTCAAATATATTTCACTCATTTTCAAATCGATTTGTGCGTCGATTTTTCCTGATTGTGCCGAAAGCCAGGCTGTTTGTGCTTCGAGTACATTGCTGGTTGGAATGACTCCTTCTTTAAAGCCCAGATTTGCATATCGAAGGTTTTCTTCGGCTTTTTCCATATTCTTTTCTGCCATACTCAGTCGTTTGACTGCTTCATTCACTTTATATGAACTTTGTGTGACTTGCAGTTCTACTTTTTCCTTTACATCCTCCAGTTGGTAACGCGCTATGTTGGCTTCTGCTCTGGCTGCTTTCACCTTATAGATTCCTTCTCCCCAGTGGAATACTGGTATTTTTACTACGACACCGATTCCCCACATGCCTCTGAATTTATTTTCAAATCCGTTGACAAGTGCCGGATTGGTGAACAGATAGTTGGCTGTCAGTCCGATAGAGGGAAGAAATTCGGCACGTGTGACATTTATTTTCTGGCGGTAAATCTTTTCTGCAAGTTCCAGCGATTTCAACTCTTGCCGGTTGGCGAAGGCTGTGTTGACATTACTTTCTGTATACATGTCGGGCAAGGTAAGGTTTTCCATGCTTTCATCTGCCAGACGTATGTCTGTGTTTAATGGAATGCCACAGAGTTGGCAGAGTACCATCTTCGAGAGACTTAGTCCGTCTTCTACTTGAGTCAGAGTCATTTCCGCCTCATTTACCTTTACCTTTACACTAAGTTCGTCGGCTGTGGTCGCTACGCCTTCTGCAACCATTTTGCTTACATCTGAGTCTAATTTTTGTACAAGTTTCAGGAAACTTTCAGCCAGTTTCTTTTTGTTCACCAGCGAAATTACTTGCCAATAAGCCTGATCGGTACTTAATATTACATCCTGCATTCCTGTAGCATGTTGCGATTGTGCCAGTTGCTCCGCATACTTGGTTATTTTATTGTATGCTATGATTTTTCCTCCCATGAAAATAGGTTGGGTAAGAGTAGCTGCTCCTACATATAGATTTCTGGTATCGGTACGGAATGCATCGAGGATACTTTGACCGGCTTGGTTGAGTGCACCGGGTATTTTGCCCATGGCATTGTTCAACGGGGTAAGAAGAGGCAGAAATTCCGGATGTTGCACGGCGAGCTGTTGCAGTTCCTGTCCGAATTGCTGTAATTCGTTTCCTACGCTGGTACCCATATTACCGATGACTTGTTTCTGGTCGTCGTTCAATAGGGATATTTCTTTTTGCGTACGCATGTAACTTCCCGATACATCTATCTTGGGCAGGAAGTTGGTGAATGCCGCTTTTTGCTGATAGTGTGCAGCATTTATTTTTTCTTGCGCAATGCGTAGTTCTTTGTTGTTCGAGAGAGCCAATGCACGACAACTGTCCAGATTTAGGATACGTTGGGCATAACCGCTTAGAGCCAGCCCGAACAATAAAATGAAACTTAAAACTCTTTTCATTACCGATTATACTTTAGTGTTTAGTTGCTTATGCAACATTGCAAATGTATTATAATATAAACAATTCACCAAGTAAAAAGGTTGAAAAGGAAAATGTATTTATACCTTTTTGGCTTTTTTAGCTTATCCGGTTGATTTTGATTAAAAATTGGTTATTTTAGAGCATTTAGGTTTATCGGCTATCGAGTTGTGTATCACTTGTGGAGTACGGTTGATACCGAACCAGCGGCTGGCAGCCGGTTGTTCTTGAGGCGTTTCCGTATCCGGGGTTTCTGTAGAAGGGAAAGTTCCGTTCTCTATATGCTGTAATACGGCATTCATTAGTGCATCTTGTTCAGTACCTAATTCTCCCAGATATCCCTCTACGTCCTCACTTAGTTCGTAATCCGGTTTTAAGCCGTCTGTATAATAATCATAATAATTTTGAGAATTACTTATGTATGCGGTTGTCAGCCAGAATTCCAGTTGTGGATAAGAAGCATTTGTGAACAGGCTTTGGGCCACGTTCTTTCCAAATGTATTTTCTCCAACCTGAAGCAGTTTTTCACCTACGTATGGGCGCAGGCAATTGATGACAATTTCGGAAGCAGAGGCTGTATTTCCTGTTGTCAGGATATACAGATGGTCATACGATGCATTGGAGATTCCTTGCAGTAGGGCAGGGTCGAATGCATAACTTTCCACTTTGTCCAATTTATCATTGTAAATCAGATTAAAACAATTCTGTCCCATGGCATTGGACGGAGCAAGTATGGTACTTAGCAAGAGAGCCGTCGAAACATATCCTCCCGGATTGTATCTCAAATCCAGAACAATATCGTTGGGCGAAGTCGCAAGTCCTTCTGCAAATTTTGCAATCAGGTCAGCCTCTTCAGTAACCTCGAAGCTGTTATACATGATATAAAATACTTTCTTGCCATTAGAAGTCGTAAGGTTTCGGGTAAGAAAGACACTCGGTTCTTCAATGATACGTGGTTGAGGCATTGCAACTTCCAGTGTGTCAGGAGTAGTATTGCTGCCTTTTCGAGCAATCCGATATGTATAGGTCTTGGTCGGAGCCTGAATGTATTCGGTATAATTACTGCTGCTAAGTTTTATACCATTGACCGTACAGATATGATCTCCACGTTGCAATCCGGCTTCACTGGCTGGTGATTCAGACTGTACATATAAAATTGTATAATAATAGTCGCCATCAGTACCACGGACAAGCGTTCCTTCAATCCCATAGGTCGGATAGTTGCTTTGTACACGTGTCGTTTTTACGGAGTCAACATGTGAGAAGGTCACACCATTCTTCTTGTCTTTATCCGAAGCAACCGATTCCAGAAAATCGGCAGGTTTGTCGAAAAAGTCAAGATCCTTTTCTGCAGGGAGATCTTCATAGAACAAGTAGTTCTGTTGCATGGTTTCGTATATCCATGTTTTGCTTCCAATCAAGGCATAATACTCACCCGAGCGGTCTTCTCCGCATGATGAAAAGAATGCAGTAGTAAGTATCAGGCTTAGTATGAAATAAATCGGATTTTTTCTCATAAAAATATTATTCCATTTCAAATGAGTTTTGACCAATCATATTGCCGTCGGCAAAGATATAAACGGTATATGTTCCCGAAGGAAGGAATTCTTCCACATCCCAGTATACAGTAACACTCTGTTCTTCACCTGTATATTCAATGTATTTTTTTATTGAATAAGTAATCTGGCGGTCTTCGTACTGGAAGGTCGTATTACCCTTTGACAAGATTTCATTATTCGGCTTGGCAATACGCACATAAATGGTTTTGTTTCCAGTTTTGGCAGTAATGTTTTTGACAATAGTAAACGAAATAGCTATTTTCTTCACGTCTTTTACCTTACGGGCTTTCTTGCCTCGCTTGTTCATCGGAAGTGCATAGATATTCGTTGCATCGAGCTGTGCGGCTAATGATACCTGTTCATTCAAGTTCTTTTTCTCTGCTGCAAGCGTATTGATTTGTGCGGTAGCAGCTGTATATTTACTTTTGACTTCCTGATTTTCTACCATCAGAGCTGCGTTCAGGCGGTTCAGTGAATCGATTTGCATGACGTAACTTCTCAGTACGGCACGTACTGTTTTCAGTTCTTTCTTCAGACGTATGATTTCTGCGGCGTTACTGCTTTTTACTTGTCGCAGTTCCTCCAGCAGGCGCTGTGTCTTCAGCTTTTCACTTTCCAGTTTTTCGCGCAGGGAGTCATTATTTATTTGTACCTGGAGCTCATCATATTGAGTTGCAAAAGTACTATATTCGTTTTCCATTTCTTCCTTTTCAACGGCGAATACTTCTGTCATTTCTCTATTCTTGCGAAATTCGTTAAACGCTAAGAATGAAACTCCAGCGACAACTACAATCAGTGCCGCTATAACGATGACTAATTTTTTATTTTTTTCCATGAGAACAGATTTTGCGGCAAAAATACAACATTTTATGCATACGTATTGTCGTTGAGTATAAAAAAAACATAATCTATGGCTGTTGTAATGTAATAGGGGGAATATCTCCTGTAACCCAGTTATAAAAAGTATGCTGAGGGTAAAGTATAGCATTGTTTTCAATCCAATTGTTGAGTATGTCTATAGCCGGTGTGCCATCTTCTGTTTGTAAGGTTGATGCGTCGTAGCTGTATATTTGCTTTGGTGTGGTTTGATAATTGCTGTAAACAGCTTTTACGTTGTCATCACAATAAAGTCCACACTCTATTATACTATGATTGGTGATATTAGCAAGCGAACCATATTTTTTCTTTGGTGAATATCCTGATGTTTTATATGCATAACAGTTTTTCATTTCACTTTGAGGTTCCATTGTGTAACAGATACCTGCTCCCGATATGGTATGGAGAAAATTACAACCGGAAGTATAGCAATTTAGAATTTTGCCGTAATTACTATAAACTATTCCTCCGGCTTTTCCATTGGAATGTTGAAATTCAATGTTCTCTGACGAGCAGTTAATGATATACCCTCTGTTTATGCCCACCATTCCTCCAACTTTGTTATCAGTGACTTCCGTAAAGGTATTATTACCTTTTATGTGACATCCTGTTATAGTGCCATTATTTCTTCCGATAAGTAATGCTTCGTATTTGCATGTATGGTTTCCGGTAAATGAAGCATTTATTAAATTTAAGTTCTTAATAACACCAGTGGTATCAACAAAAGAAAATAGAGCATATGAATCCATATCTTCTTTTGAGCTAAGCTGTAAGTTGTATAGTGAGAAGTTTTGTCCATCCAGGCAATCTTTGAACCCCATGCTGTTAAGATTTTGTGGGTCGTAATGTCCGATACTTTGCAAGCGGTTACAGTCTTCTGAAGTAAAATGAATATCATTCAGCAGATAGTATACCATTCTTCCATTTACAGCACTTCCAAATTCTTCCAATGTTCTGCCTGCATATTCTTTTCCATTAATCAGATAGGTAAAAGCAATAAAATCTTCGGCAGTACTTATTCCACATGTGTAATCCGATTTCAGATGATAGTTATATTGGTGTCCTTGTTGGAAAGTGGAGGTAGTGACCTGTGCCGTATAATTGCCGTCTGATGTTTCTAATGTAATATCTACCGACATGTCCGATGCAGGCGGTACAATCAACGTATAAATCCCGCTTTCTTGCTTGGTAAATGTTGTTGTATGAAGATTGTCGGCTGTGTATGTTAGTTGTACTTTTTTGAAATCGATACTGCTAATCGAAATGGATGGTGTAAAACTGATGTTTTTTAGGCGGCGATTTAATATAGGAGTAACCTGAAAAACAAGTTGTGAAAACAAATGGTTGAATTGCAGTACGACAGGATTCCCATATTTGATATTACAAGTAGTGAACAAAAAATCTTTCAATCTTCCGTCATTTTCATAAAAACTGAATTCTTGTTCTGATATTTGAGGATAATAGGCAGTGATATTGGCGTCCGATGGTTCTGTACTCCATTGTAGTTCCGTAGGAGGATTCCATCGCCCATTGTTATACGTCAGCAGGAGATTGTCGGCAAACAGGCCACCGCTACTATAGAAAGAGATGATGCTTCCGTCTTCCAGATAACCAGAGTTGACAGCTCTGGATTGCTCATTATAAAAGGGGACGGACAGATTTCCTACAATGGAAACTCTATTATATGTAGGAGATGAAAAATATTCGGATGTACAACTGGTCAACATCAAAACAAAGGCGATAATGAATGACAAATATTTCATGGCATTAAGTTTTATGGTTTACTTTTATAAGACTAACGCCATTTTTGAAATTTGTATACCCGAAAGCACAAAAAAAATACGCTGCCGAACCTTCTCAGGCAGGCAGCGCAAGCTACAATACAAAATACAAATACAACTAAACGAGATATATTGTAAAATTAAGAAATAGAAATAACAAATAAAAATTTGCAAACAGAAAAATGTGATTTCTATTCTTATTTTTTTACAGAGTGAATATATCACACAATACCTTGTGCCATCATGGCATGTGCAACTTTCATGAAACCGGCGATGTTTGCACCTTTCACATAGTTGATGTAACCATCAGGTTCGGTTCCATACTTCACGCATTGTTCGTGGATGTTATGCATAATCTGATGCAGTTTTTCGTCTACTTCCTGAGCAGACCAGCTTAAATGCATTGCATTCTGGCTCATTTCCAATCCTGAAGTAGCTACGCCACCGGCGTTGACAGCCTTGCCAGGAGCATACATCAGTTTGTGTTCGATAAATGCATCGATTGCTTCAGGAGTACAACCCATGTTCGAAATTTCTCCTACACAGAGAACGTTGTTATCAATCAGATGTTTGGCATCTTCGCCGTTCAATTCGTTCTGTGTTGCACATGGAAGTGCGATATCTACCTTAACTTCCCACGGACGACGTCCTTCTACGAAAGTAGAGCTTGGGAATTTTTCTGCATAAGGTGCAACAATATCATTGCCCGAAGCACGGAGCTCAAGCATGTAGTCAATCTTTTCGCCACTAATTCCGTCCGGATCATAGATATATCCGTCAGGACCGGAAATAGTAACAACCTTAGCTCCCAGCTGAGTAGCTTTGGTAGCTGCTCCCCATGCTACGTTTCCGAAACCGGAAATAGCAACAGTCTTGCCTTTTATGTCGATGCCTTTCTTGTCGAGCATGTGCTTTACGAAGTACAAGCCACCGAATCCTGTAGCTTCAGGACGGATTAATGAACCGCCGAATTCCAAACCTTTACCGGTAAAGGTACCTGTAAATTCGTGAGTCAGTTTCTTGTACATACCGAACATATATCCTACTTCGCGGCCACCTACACCGATATCACCGGCAGGAACATCCATATCCGGACCCAGATGACGCCACAACTCCAGCATGAAAGCCTGGCAGAAACGCATAACTTCTGCATCGCTCTTTCCACGCGGAGAGAAATCGGAACCACCTTTACCACCACCCATAGGAAGCGTAGTAAGAGCATTCTTAAATGTCTGTTCGAATCCCAGGAACTTCAGGATAGAAAGGTTCACTGAAGCATGGAAACGGATACCACCTTTATACGGGCCGATAGCGTTGTTAAACTGAACGCGGTAACCCAGGTTTACCTGTACTTTACCTTTATCGTCTACCCAAGGTACACGGAAAGTAATGATACGGTCCGGTTCTACCAGACGTTCTATCAGTGATACTTTCTCGAATTCAGGATGCTGGTTATAGATATCTTCGATGGAGAGGAGAACTTCTTTTACTGCTTGTAAATACTCTGATTCACCCGGATGCTTAGCTTCCAGAGATGACATAATTTGATTAATATCCATGATCTCTTTTGTTTAAGGTCTGACAAAATGAAATTATTTGTTAATGCAAAGATAGGATTTTGTATAGAACGGCAAAATATTTTGCCTTGTTTTTGTACTCAAAAAGTGATAAAAAGTTAAAGCCGGACAAGTTTGCTGCTGTCCGAAAGTAATTTTTCTATGTTGGTAAGTTGCACAAATCAATAGAATTCCCGTAATTTGTTAAATAAATAAAGCTTAAACCTTGAAGCTATGCTCAGTAAGTTAAAATTAAACCAACTCTATTTTAAAGATACACAGTTCGTCAATCTGATGACGAAACGAATCTTTAATGTGCTTCTTGTTGCGAATCCTTACGACGCCTTCATGCTGGAAGACGATGGGCGTATCGATGAAAAGATATTTATTGAATACATGAACCTCAGCCTTCGGTATCCGCCCCGTTTTACACAAGTATCTACCGAGGAGGATGCCTGGAAGCAGTTAGGAAATACGATGTTCGATCTGGTTATCTGTATGCCGGGGTCGGACAACAGTGATACCTTCGACATTGCCCGGCAGATTAAGGGGAAATATCCTCATATACCGCTGGTCGTATTGACTCCTTTTTCTCACGGTATCAAAGAACGTATGGAGCACGAAGACTTGAGTATATTCGAGTATGTATTCTGCTGGCTGGGAAATACCGATTTGCTGGTATCCATCATCAAGCTGATAGAAGACAAAATGAATCTGGAGCACGACATTAAGGAAGTCGGTGTGCAGATGATTCTGCTGGTGGAAGATTCCATACGCTTCTATTCGTCCGTGCTGCCTAACCTGTATAAATTCGTGCTTCGTCAGAGTCAGGAGTTTGCTACCGAAGCTCTGAATGAGCATCAGCGTACCTTGCGTATGCGTGGACGTCCGAAAATTGTACTGGCACGTTCTTACGAGGAGGCGATGGATTTATATAACAAGTATCAGAATAACATGCTGGGAATTATATCGGACGCACGTTTTCCGCGTGAAGGTCAGATTGATCCGAAGGCAGGCATTCGCTTCCTTACCGAAGTGCGCAGCCGCGATCCGTTCATACCGCTGATTCTTCAGTCGGCAGAAGTTTCCAACAAAGAATTTGCATTGAACTGCGGAGCACAGTTTATCGACAAGAACTCGAAGAAAATGAACATCGACCTGCGGGAGGCTGTTTCCGAGAACTTCGGGTTTGGCGATTTTATCTTCCGCAATCCGAATACCATGGAAGAAGTGGTGCGTGTGCATAATCTGAAGGAACTGCAAAACGCTATTTTCTCCATACCGGCAGAATCGTTCCTCTATCATATCAGTCGGAATCATATTTCCAGATGGCTCTATTCGCGTGCCATATTTCCTGTAGCCGAATTCTTGAAGCAGATTACATGGGAAGGTCTGCAAGATATCGATGCCCACCGTCAGATTATATTCGAAGCGATTGTGAAGTACCGCAAGATGAAGAATCAGGGAGTGGTAGCCGTATTCGAGCGCGACCGTTTCGACCGTTATTCTAATTTTGCCCGTATCGGCGACGGTTCGTTGGGAGGAAAAGGACGTGGACTTGCGTTTATCGACAATATGGTAAAACGGCATGCCGAATTCGATGAGTTCGAAAACGCTTCGGTGGTTATTCCTAAGACGGTAGTACTTTGTACCGATATCTTCGACGAGTTTATGGATATGAACCAATTGTATCAGATAGCTCTGAGTGATGCCGACGATGAAACTATTCTGCGTGCTTTCCTGCGTGCCAAACTGCCAGACCGGCTGGTCGAGGATTTCTTCGCCTTTTTCGATGTTGTGAAGTCCCCTATAGCCATCCGTTCTTCCAGTCTGCTGGAAGATTCTCATTACCAACCGTTCGCAGGTATTTACTCAACCTACATGATACCTTACCTGACAGATAAGTACGAAATGCTACGTATGTTGAGCGACGCGATAAAGGGAGTCTATGCTTCGGTATATTATAAAGACAGCAAAGCATACATGCAGGCCACCAGCAACGTGATCGATCAGGAGAAGATGGCGGTGATTCTTCAGGAAGTGGTAGGTACCCAGTATGGCGACCGCTTTTATCCGTCTATTTCGGGAGTGGCACGCTCCATCAATTACTATCCCATCAATGACGAACTGGCGGAAGAAGGAACGGTCAGTCTGGCCCTGGGACTTGGAAAGTATATTGTCGACGGAGGACTTACTCTGCGCGTATGTCCTTATCATCCGGATAAAGTGCTTCAGACCAGCGAGATGGAAATGGCTTTGCGCGAAACACAGACACGTTTCTATGCGCTCGACCTGAAGAACTTAGGACAGAACTTTTCACTCGACGACGGCTTTAACCTGTTGAAACTTCCGGTAAAAGAAGCCGAAAACGACGGAGCCTTGAATTATATTGCCTCTACATACGATCCGTACGATATGGTCATACGCGACGGTATCTACCCGGGCGGGCGTAAGGTGATAACCTTTGCCAATATTCTTCAGCACGATGTCTTTCCGCTGGCACGTATTCTCCAGCTTGCCCAGAAGTACGGACAAGGAGAAATGCGCCGTCCTGTAGAGATAGAGTTTGCCGTCAATCTCGATGCTAAAGAAAAGAAAGGAGTATTCTATCTGTTGCAGATACGTCCGATGGTGGATATGAAAGCCGACTTGAATGAAGACTTGAATGCCATTCCCGAAGACCAGCTTCTGCTCAAGAGCGTAAATTCGCTGGGACAGGGCATCATGGACGATATGCAGGATGTGATTTATGTAAAGACCGACGGCTATTCGGCTTCGAACAACCAGTTGATAGCTTATGAAATAGAGAAACTGAACAAGCGTTTCCTCGACGAGGGTAAACATTATATATTAGTTGGTCCGGGACGCTGGGGAAGCAGTGATACATGGTTGGGCATTCCCGTAAAATGGCCGAACATATCGGCGGCCCGTGTCATTGTCGAAGCCGGATTGACCAATTACCGTGTCGATCCGAGTCAGGGTACACACTTTTTCCAGAACCTGACTTCTTTCGGAGTAGGGTATTTTACAATCAATGCTTACATGAACGACGGCTTGTACAATCAGGAGTTGCTGAACAGCATGCCGGCAGTAGAAGAAACCAAATTCTTGCGCTGGGTTCATTTCGACAAGCCTTTGAGTGTCAAGATGGACGGCAAAAAGAAAATCGGTGTCGTCAGCATTGCTTGATTTCATTGTATGAAAAGAAAAACAGACAGGAAGATGCTGTAAAGAAACATCTTGTAAGTGGTTCTTTCATCTTCCTGTCTGTTCTTTTTATGCTTATCCGTTATTCCTGTATTCCAGCGGGCTCATGCCTACATATCGCTTAAAATACTTTCCGAAGAAAGACATGTTGGCGAAATTCAATGAGTCGGATATTTCCTGAATAGACAAATTTGTCGATTTCAGTTGTGATTTTGCATCCATAATGACCATGCGCGATATGATTTCCATACACGTATTGCCGGTTGCCTGCTTCACGGTAGTACAGAGATGCGTATGCGTAATGCCTAACTTTTCTGCATACCATGCCACATTACGCGTCTTGTTATAGTTCTGCATGACCAGCTGGGTGAAGTTTTTGCATAATATTTCGCTTTTCGACAGATTACTTTTGTTGTCGTTCGCTCGGTTGCTGTACATGGCAGCTATCCCTATATGAATGTTATTATATAAATAAGGAGTAATTCGCTTACGCGTGTTTTCGTTAAAGAATTCATAAAGTTTAATCAGGAAACAAAGATAATCTTTTAACAGTGCGGCGCCTTCCGGACGAAGAGTAATAAGCGGTCTGCCCAGTGGGATATACAATGTCTTCATGGTAGAGCGGTTTAAATTGGCCTGTTCTACATATTTTGAAGAAAATCCACCGAAATACAATTCCAGTTCTCCCTTTACGCTATGTATCTGAAGAATTGTTCCGGGCATGATTGTCACAAAATCGTTGGCGCGTACAGTTATTCGGTTCAGGTTAACTGATGCTTCTATTTCACCGCTCATACACAGAACGAAAATTTCCGATTTTATTCGGCATGGGAAATTAGTGTATAAGCTTAGAAGTTCTTTACTGATACCTGTCCCTACAATCCATTCTTCCGGTAAATCTATCTTGGGTAATTCTTTTTCCATCGTTTAAAACTTTCTACAAAGTTATATGTTTTTTGAAATATAGACTACTCACTAATTAGTTAAATAACCTAATATGGTTTATAAATTAGTATGTTATGTATTCACTTTTAATGTCATATTAAAAAATAGAACAAAAATAATAAGATTAGACCTTGTCAGTTCCTCTAAAAGGTTGTTACTTTGCACCGACTAATAAAAATTTAAGGTATCAAATGAAAAAGAATTTGTTTTTTTACTTGTTTGCTGTATTGTGTACAGTGAGCTTGTTCACTTCTTGTAGTGACGATGATGAACCAACAGTAACTGTCCCTGGCAATGTTGATGTAGCAGGTGACTATAAAGGAGCATTGGATGTTACGTTGAAAATGGAAACTGGAGATGTTCCTGCTGGTAGTGTTCCTGCACAGCTTGTTTCTGTGACTAATGCTGGAGAAAATACTGTAGATTTAAAAATCAGTAACTTTTCTTTCAGTGGAATGTCGTTGGGTGATATTGAATTGAATGGTTGTCAGTTGGCTGATGCTGGAAATGGTAAATATACTTTTACAGCAACTTCTTCGATGGACGTAACAGGTTTGCTGTCTGCTGGAATCAAAGCAAATGGAGTTTTTGAAGATAAAACTCTTACACTCGATTTGGATATAGATGATGTCAAACTGATGGGATCTCCAGTACCTTATACGGTAAAAGTAACTTATTCTGGTACTAAACTTTCTGGTACAGAAAGCAGTGAAGCTAAGATCCTTTCTTTTGTTTTCGACAAAGAAGTTGCAGCTGTAGATTCATTGGTTGTTGGTGATGTGGTTATCAACGAAGAATCTAAGACTATTACTTTCATGGTTGCTGATACTGCAAAAGCTGAATATCTTACAGCTTTAGTTCCGACTATTGAAGTTTCTGATGGGGCAACTGTCACTCCTGCAAGTGGTATAGCACAGGATTTCTCAAATGGTAAGACTGTAACTTATACAGTTACTGCTAAAAATGGAACAACTGTAGAATATGTAGCTTCTATTTCTGGTAATGCTTCTTTCTATGATTTTGAAAGCTGGAGTTATGGTAGTAGTTTGTATCCTGAAGAAAAGGATTGTCCTATATTGAATGGATGGGCTTGCTGTAACGATGCTGTCCTGTTAATTAAAAAAATGGGGATATGGGGAGGTATTACTTATGAAGGAGAATATCCAGTACGTCCTTCTATCGATGATGTACATGCAGGTGAAAAGGCTCTTTTGCTGGAATCTGTAGATACTAAAGGCGGA
>HF993184.1 GCA_000436795.1 Bacteroides sp. CAG:1076 | reverse complement strand
CGGAGTCGAGAAAAGCATTCAACCTTGAAAGTGCCGTACTCATAACGCTTGACATACTCTGTTCGGCTGTATTGAGAGCCGCCCCTGCAAACCACTTTGCTTTGTGGTCGTCTGGAAGATAGTCCATTAAAAGTTGAAACTGATTTTTGCCTTTCTTGTTGGTCGGAGCAAGTAACTCCTGAATGATTTTGAATACCGAAACAATATGCCGTTCTTCGGGTTCACAAAACTCTGCAACAAGTAATATCGTGGCAGTAAGCAGTCCCTCTGCGGCATCATAAAAATATGCGTTTTGTCCGAATGATGCCGAGTCCATACCGGAAAGAATAATCGTCTTTGAAATGATTTTTGCATACTTTTCTGCTCTTGCTTTGTAAACAAGCTGTTCGGGCTCGGCTTTGTATAAGTCCATATACTTATTCACAAGATGCAGGAGATTGTTGCCGTGAGAGCGTGTTGGGTTACGCAAATCTATTACTGAAATTTTGTAGCCGTAATACTTTTCTGCAATCGTTCCATAATTCCGAACTACATCACCCTTTGTGTCGGTTGACAAAAATGACATACCAGTAGCGCAGGCATACTCAATGCACGGGTAAAGCCAATATGCGGTCTTGCCGACGCCTGCCGCACCAATCATCAGAGCGTGGACATCGCCTGTGTCAACCATTGCTGTTGTTCCCTTTTTTCTGTTCTTGCAACCGACAACTATACCTTGTTCAGTTGGTCTGCTGTCTGGATTATTTCTCCACTCGTTAGGCTGAAAATCAATTCGTTTGTATGTTTTTTTGACTTCCTTTTTGGTCGCCCAACGAGCTGTGCCGTATTGCCCTTGTCCGACTGTTTTATTTTTTATTTGATTTAGTGAATAGTGATTGCCGACCGTAGAAATTATTATGAACAAGGCAAACATTGAGCCTGCAACAATAATCAGAGTTATAACACTTGACGGCATATTTCATCAGTCCTTTCACCGTTTAAAATATCCTCATTCCAGTCTTTATGTATAGGAATGAGGATTTCGCTTTTGATATTCATTGAGTTTAATTTATCGGCTATCCGTTTGTTTGCTGTCTGTCCTGCCTCGTCATTGTCAAAGCAGAGAAACACATTTTTGATGTTTGGATTATCTTTAAGACATTGAAAAAGCACCCTGTCCGAAACGGAACAGGATGCCGCATAGCTGTGTTCTTGCCAGTTTTCCTTGTGCATTGAAATGTAAGAAAGCATATCAATGGGAGCTTCGAATAAAAATAGCTTTTCGCTTGTGCCGTTAAAGTGAAAGCTGTACTCGGGCTGACTGCCTGCAACATTTCCCTTGTACGAATTACTTGTTACTGTTCCTCGCTTGTGAGCATGGCGAGGTTTACCGTTTGAATCGTAGCCGACAAAGACAGCGTTGTGATAATAGGCTGACTCATAAATCATTTTCTTCCGCACAAACTCAAAAAGCACATCTTTATCAATTCCACGGGTCAACAGCAGATAAGAAAAAACTCTGCTCATTCTGTCATTTCTCGGTGACAATTCAAAGGGTTTATGACTTTTTTCTATGGGCGGTGAGGTTATGATTTGACCGCCGCAGTTATTCAAAAGCATTTTCACCGCTTCTGCATAGTCCTTGTTGTAAAATCTGCGGACAAAATCAACCGCATCACCGCCTATCTGTTCGTACTGATGATACCAGAGGTGACCTCTGATTGTTACCTTTTGCGAGCCGTCAAGCCATTCGTATTCTGAACCTGATTTCTTGACTTTCTCGCCTTGGCTGATTAAAAAATTAGCAAGGTCGGTTCGCCTTGCCTGTTCTCGCTGTTCTTTTGTAAAATGAATGTAGGTTGATATTGTAATCACTTCCTTGTATATATTTTTCTTTTCTGCTGTAATATCTTATAGTGGGTAGTTCTTCTCTTATCACCGTGACAGGTGGCACCTGTCAGTGTTTGGTTGCAGTTATTTCTTGGTGGAGAACTGATATATATATAGACATTTCACTAAATGTATAGTACAATTATTTTGTTCAAGTAACTAAAAATCAAAATCAATAAAGGAAGCTGTCATGACACATAAACGATCTGAACAAAAATTTCCCAGCGTTGAACATGATTTAACAGGATTTCTTAAAAAAATCTGGGAAGAAGGTTGGCTTGATGAATATTCTGAAGAACATTTTTTAATCAAAGCAATAAATAATAACTTGTCAGATATAAAATGGGCAAGTCAATTCATCAACAACAACTCAAATAGCTTTTATACTGCAATAAAAAGCGATGGAAAAATTGACTTTAAACAATTCACTTCAATTTTTCTTACAAATTTCTCATTGCGATTACATGCCATGTATCTTCGTTTTGGCGAACATCATATTAAGAAATTCATCAAGGAGCAATTATCTGCTGGAAAAGAAAAATATAATGAGGATCAATTTTTTCAAGCTATGTCTGAAATAGAAGTATTAAGTTTCTTTAGTTCAAGATGTAATTGGGACAATATTTTATATGAGCCACCCCTTGGTGAAAATGCATCAAATCCAGAAGCTTCTTTCGAAATCAACCAACCTGACAACACAAAAATAAAATTTAACATTGAGGTAAAAACACCTAGTTTTACCCTACCTACTGATAAACAAGAAGAATTATTTATTCCTAATATCCTGTTATCAAATGAAGGAAGAGAAAAAATAAAAGCTTTATGTGATGAATATAATATCACTTGTAAATTCCCGAGAGTAACAAAATTAGTAGATTTCATTAATAGTGCGTCAAAAAAATTTAGAGTGCCACAAAAAAATGAATTTAATCTTCTTTATATCAATTGGTCGTATAGTGATTTCCCATCTAATGGTTTTATAGAAGCTTGGTCTTTACTAACTAATGAATTAAATGGAATAATAACACATCCGGAGATTGGAACGAAGTTACCTTTTAAAAAACCTATTTGTCCTGAAGCCTATAAAAAAATAACAGCAATAATTGTATATACAAGTTCATTGGATCAACTAATGTTTACTAATTTCCAACATGTTTGGCAAGTAACCGATAATAATGTTGGTCATCGTTTTCGAATGTTTCTTCTCAACAACAAAGCAAATAAAGAAGATCTATTTAATTTCACTGTAATGAACCCAGATATACCAAAACCCAATTGCTTTAGGTGTATGTTTAGTATCAAACCATCTAGACATAAGAACAAATTTGAATTTTCAGATAAAGCAATAAATATAATTAATAATTATTTTTTGACAGATTGCGATTTATAAATAATATAAGCACTTGATTAATTTTGTGATTACATCTTTAACCCATGCGCTTGCTTCTTATCCTGAATCTTCTGCTGTAACTTTTTATCCGTCCTCTGGGCTTTCTGCTTTTCTTCAAAGCGAAGCCTACTTTGAATCATATTGCAGAGGTAACGCAGTAGATAAAGAGAGGAAACCGCAACGCTGTTTCGGTTGGTTTTAATTGAATAATGAGGATACAGAACACCTTTGCCTGAATCAAAAACTGATTCGGCAGAGGTGTTTTCTTCATATTCAAAAGGATTTGAAACAGATTCTTCATCCGTATTCTCGTTTTTCTCAACTTCATCTTCAGTGAGATTTAATTTCAACGCTTCCTTAATTACAGCGTTCTTGGTTGACTTAAATTCCTTATTTTGGGCAAGAGGAATCCTGTCAGGAATTTCATCTGTGTAGGTACGAATTGTATTTTCTTTTTGCTCATACCAAAGGTCATATAATTTTTTAATCCTGTCATCATTTGAAAGCTCATCAACAATGGAATCCACAATCGCCTTTACATCAAGTTTAAGATAGCCGTAAACCTTTTTACCTTTCGTTTGTGAAAGTCTGTCGGCAAGTTCCAACAGCTTATGCTGAATTGATGCGCTGACATAGATTTCTGAGTTGATTTTTGAAACCAAATTCTCTACAATGTCACGAGCCTCAGCACGGAGCTTATCCCTGTGTTCGGTTTGTTTCTGATAGATACTTGTCAAGTCCTGACGGAAGATTAGCTTTGCAAGGTTTGACTTGATATTTTCAATGCCTTTTTCAGTCAGATACGCTTCGTTCGGCTTTGTTGAATATACAATCATATGAATGTGCGGATGATGTCCCTCGTTATGAAACGCCGCATACCATCGGAAATTTTCGGGAGCGATTTTCATATTTTTCGCTATCATATTTCTTTGTGAGCGAATGAGATTCATCCATGCCTTTGCATTGTTATAGCCCAGCCGTTCTGCATCCTCACGCTTCAAAGAAATGATATAAGTCCACACATTACTCTTGCTTTCTGCAACTTCTTTTTGCACATCAGATAAAACTATAGGCACACCGTCATCGGTAAATAAGCCGTGTGAAGATACTTTTTCTACTCTCGGTCGCTGTGCAATGTAGCTTATATATTTTTCTCGGTCGCCGAATAGTTCAGCGTGAGCTTCGGCAATCCGCAAAATCAATTCATCTGCATTACCTCTGTTCGGCTTATCAAGATAATCCTGATACTCATACAAGTCCTTTGAGTCAGGATAATCAGAAAGCAATTTCTTAATAATCTGTTTTTGTCTTTCGGTTGTTTCCATAAACTTTTGTGTACTGTCAGCCTGTGCAACTCCGTCACGGGTGGCAATGTATGAAACATAATTTCCGATATGAGTTTTGGGATTCGGTTTGATGTACGGTGATTTCATAATAATTCTCGGCATAGCTTACCCTTTCTGGAATCTAACCGCATCATCAAACTTATATTTACCGCTGTTTCGTTTGACCTCATCAACACATATTTTTCTTAAATCCCTAAGCTGTCCTTCGGTAATATCATTGGTCGCCGCAATAACATGCATCAGCATTGCAAGCTCTACACCCTGTTTGAACAGAACTCTTGCAATCCTGTCCTCTGTATCAAGTATTTTTGAACTGATGACAGATTCAAGTGCAGGAGTAAGCACACGACTTACATTTTTTAAGTTTAGCCAAGCAATGTAAAATTCAATAGCGTTTGAAATAAACTCACTTCGTGATGTTGCATTGGTTCTTGAGATTGCATTGTCGCAGGCTTTGAGTAAATCCTTACCTATATACAGTCCTATTCTCTTTGAGTCGTTGTCCATTTTTCACCTTTCCTTTCGGTAACACTTCGAGTATTATGAGAAAATCTCATCAAAACGGCAAAATCGGGCAGTTAGGAATACAAGCGGTAACACAATGCTAAAAAAGTAACACCTTTGAAAATCCCCGAACGGCGTTGCCGGTCGGTGTGTTTCGGCAACCGTTGCTCTGCAACGGAATACGCCTTTATCCTGCTTAAATACCTACCCTTGAAAAACTGCCCAAATTGCCGTAACTTCGATTTTTCACACCTTGCCACAAACCGCCCAATTTCGGCTTTTATTCGATTTCGGATACTTTTCCGACTTCTCCTTTAAAAGCCGACACGAGGCGAATGTGGCGAGAATACCGCCGTTATTCTGCTTTTATTGATTTGCCGTTTATTACTTCAAAATTACACTCTGTATATGACAGTCCGTACTCCTTAACCTCACGATTCAGAATATCGAACATTGATTGTTCAATACTTCGAGGGGATAACTTGATTTCATCACTTAAAGTGTCATAGCAAATCCATTCTTCACTGTTGGGTGTGTCCTTTACAAGAATATCAAATCCGAGGAGCATTTTATCGGGAGTAGGAAATACTACGGCGTTGATTTTTACACAGCCGACTGTGAGTGAAGCAAACAGAGTGTCGTGCTTGTCTTTTGAATTTTCGGAAAGTAATTTCTTAACCTCGTTCACAGACAAATACATTTTGAAAATATATTTATCGCTGAGATGCTTTTTCAATTTCTTTCTCTCGTTCATAAACTCATGCCACCTATTCTCATATCTTCATCTTCATCAGGTGAATCAAACAGATTGTTCTGTTCAAGGTTATCGTAGAATTTCTCTGCACTGTCATTTACGGCTTCGTTTAAAACATTCAAGTCAAAACCGCAGTCCTTGTACCCCTGCAATACAGTATCATAATAGCTTGCGCTGGGCAATCCGAAATTCTGCTTAAGATTCATAATGTAAACCATCGCTGTCGTTTCCGATCCATTACTCATCCGAACAGGCAAGTCTTGCTTGAAGTAGTGGGAGGGATAACCCTCGTAGCGGTCAAGCAGTTTTTCATCTCTCGGCTGAAGTTCCCACAGTGCAACGGCAACGGACTTACCGACGCAAGGTGCGATTGTTGCATAGGAGCAGTGAGGCATACCCTTGAATTGTAATTCGTAATTTTCGACTACACCCTTTCCGACAAGCTTTGCTGTCGGACAACGGTATTTCATCTGTTTAAGATTAAGGTTACTGCCATAGGCAATGTATAATTTTTTACTCATAATAGATTTCTCTCCTTACATACTCATAATAAAACCCGAAGTTTCTTCCTGTTCATCATTTGGGACAAGATTGACTTCGGGTTCGTTGATATTTATATTTTCGTTTGTGTTATTAAGTTCTGCGGCTCGTTTTTGAGCAAGTCTTTCCTTTTGCTTTTCAGCCTGTGCAGGATCCTTCCACGCAATGTTGCCCTCAAGATTTTTCAGCAGATGATGACGAGCTGTTTTGAACTCGTCACCTATCAAACCTAATCTCAAAAGCCAAGTTCTGAAAGTATATTTTTCATTATCCGATACAGTTTTAGCGTGTCTTGCAGACTTCTGTATCAATGCCTGATGACTGATTGCAAGGCACAGCTGAATCGCTGACTTTACTTCTCCTGCGTGTAATGTTGAATTGAACAGACGGAATTCAATCGTACCCTTGTAGAACACGCTGTGAAGATTCAGTGCGTGGTAGCGAGTATCATCATAATGTCGGTAACTGTAGTCCTCTCCGTCATACCACATTGATTTTATCTGCTCCATTGACATCGGAGGACGGTTATTGATTTCATCAAGAAAGCGAGTGTCCATCTTCTGACAGTAATGCTCACGGGAAACATTTACTTTCAACGCCTTGTAGAGCAAATCCTCTTTCGCCGCCATAATGTTTACGATATTGCGAAGTGTTTTGGGTGTATGTCTTGAAGCATCTATGTGACAATGCAAACCACAACTTGAGTTGACTCTCGCTCCTGCGCCACGAAGCTTTCTCACTAACTCCTGTATCGTTTCT
>HF993183.1 GCA_000436795.1 Bacteroides sp. CAG:1076 | reverse complement strand
TACCACTGTTTCTCAAATACTCAGTTAAATGTTTATTCTTCAAACGGTTATATTAAACCGTTGAAAATCTAAAATAAATTTCCAAGTGAACCTTTCCGGGGTATTAAAACCGTAGGTTTATTATATACATACTCATTAACATAGGTCATAATTCCACCAGAACCATAAACAGGAATATGCCCTTGTGCTAAATGCTTATAATCTTTACCATTCTTAATTACTACAATCTCCCCCAACTTTTTATATTTCACACCATCAGGACAAAGTTTTTGAATTAACTCTTGTAACTTACTCATTATTAATCCTCTTCCAATTAATTCAGTAATAACTTCATCTATCTCTGTACGTAACTCGTTTTCTCGTGCTACAATGCAACGGATACGCTCATTCAGTTCCTTGATATCTGTTTTTGGACGAGTGTCTTTGCCCTCAATATAACTGCTTACTGACAAGTTATAATCATTTTCAGCAATGATTTTATTATCAACGGATTTGGCTATATAGTCAATATCTTTCTTTTTATCAAATATTTCTATAATTTTGTCTATATGATGTTTGTTATCATCAAGTATATTATTGTTAATTTCTTTTGTATAGAACTCTTCTCCACTTGCGTCTATAAACTGAACTTTTGTATCAGGTTTATGCTTTGATAAAACCAAAATATTGACCGCTATCGAAGTGCCATAGAACAAATTGGATGGCAACGAAATAATGGTTTCCACATAATTACCATCTACCAGATATTTCCTGATTTTCTGCTCTGCTCCACCTCTGTAGAAAATACCGGGAAAGCAGACTATGGCAGCACGTCCTCTTCCAGAAAGATAATGCAGAGCATGCAGAACAAATGCAAAATCCGCTTTTGACTTTGGCGCAAGTACGCCGGCTGGAGCAAAACGGTCGTCATTGATAAGGGTAGGGTCGTCTGAACCCATCCAGTTTACCGAATAGGGAGGATTGGATACAATGGCATCAAAAGGCTTTTCATCTCCAAATTGTGGATCGGTAAGCGTATTACCACGCACTATTTTGAATTTGTCATAGTTTATATTATGCAGAAACATATTCATTCGGGCTAAGTTATAGGTAGTCGGATTTATCTCCTGCCCAAAAAAGCCATCTTCTATGATATGATCTTCGAACTGTCTTTTAGCCTGAAGTAACAAAGATCCAGAACCTGCTGCCGGGTCATATATTTTGTTTACCCTTGTCTGATTATGCATGGCAAGTCTTGATATAAGCTTTGAAACATTCTGCGGTGTAAAAAATTCTCCTCCAGATTTTCCGGCATTTGCCGCATAATTGTTAATTAAAAACTCATATGAATCTCCAAAAATATCAATTTCACTATCTTCAAATTTTCCGAAATCCAAAGATGCAATTCCTCTTAAAACAGCAGCTAAACGACTGTTTTTTTCTTCGACAGTACTGCCAAGGCGAGTACTAGTTGTATCAAAATCAGCAAATAGTCCTACAACACTTTTTTCAGAGGCATAACCGACTGCAGAATTTTCTATAGCGTCAAAAATAGCTTTTAAATCAGTATTGAGATTAGGATTTATATTGGCTGTTTTTACTACGTTTACAAAAAGCTGACTCGGATAAATAAAATATCCCTTTGTCTTGACTGCATCATCTTTTATTTCAGGGGTAATTACACTATCAGGTAATTCTGCATAATTTACACTATCGTCTCCACCCTCAATATAATCAGTAAAGTTCTCACTTATATATCGATAAAATAATGTCCCTAACACAAACTGCTTGAAATCCCAACCGTCAACGGCACCTCGCACCTCGTTGGCTATTTTCCAAATCTTATTATGTAACTCGTCTCTTTGCTGAGTGCTTGTCATCTTATATTCGTTTTTAAGTCGTTATACATGTTATTTGAGATATAAACTCACTTGCTTTTATTAATGAGTTCCCTTCTGTCAATATTTAATAAATCTGCTATTTTTGAAAGGGTAACCAAATCAGGTTGCGAAACATTAGTACACCATTTTGATACAGTTGAAGGATCTTTCTTCAATTGCTCAGCCAACCATTTACCTGTTTTCTTCTTTTCTACAAGAACTAGTTTGAGTCTATTTATATCTTCCATATCAATCATTAAATTGAATCTTACACAAAGATAATGAATTTATTTTTTTGACGATAGAGATAGTCTATTTTATCTATCTATATTTTGATTATGATGAAAATCTCCTTGTCAAGAATATATTTTACCATCTTATTTTACGTTGTTTTTTCTTTTTCTTCTTTCTCAAATAATCATCCGGATAACCTTCTGGTTGTTCCGTTTGCGGGTTCGGTGTGAACAGACCTAAAGAACCGCTGTATAATTCACTGCCATGCGATTTCTGCTGATATACCGGTTCACTCTGAACAACTACCTGTCTTTCTGTTTCCGAATATGACGGTGTCTTTAACGCGACATCTATCTTGGAATAGCTGAACTGTCTGTCTATCTTGGAGCCGCTGAAGGAATAACCGTTCATGATGAACACGACACCCTGTACTTCATCGGATTTTCCCTTGTATTTGAACCGTACATCCACTCCCTTTTCGTTTAATCCGGTAATCAGTTCCTTCCAGTTTCCGGCTTTTCTGACTTCCGTTTTAAGCAGACTGTAAAGTTCATACTTTGTCTTGTCCGGTTCCCTTAAGCGTTCAGTCTTGACATGATCCTTGCCTTTGGCCATGTGCAGACCATATTTCAAAGTCAGTTCCTTGCAGATGCGTGCACTTCGTAACCGCTCGTTTTTGTCGGATATGGTCCTGCCGTCATTGTCTATCCGGTTGTAGGCAATATGTATATGGGGATGCTCCTTGTCGAAATGTCTGGCTATAAAGAACTGTGTGTCCCTTATGCCCATCCGTTCCATGTATTCCAAAGCTATTTCTGCCATAATCCGGCTGGCCAGCCTGCTTTCATCCTCTTTGGAAAATCCCAGTGCAATGTGTCCGACCGGTCTGGATACTTTCGGATTCATGCCGGCCTGTGCTTCGAAAGCCTTTGTTATTGTAGCAACATCCTCAATGAACAAACCGGCATGTGCAATAATCCTGGCATCCTTTTTACTGTCAATGATATAACCGGTAACCTCACGGAATCCGCTTCCCTTTACAATCTTCGCAATCATAGCAGGATATGGTTCAGCAGTTCTTCGATTCTTGCCACCTGTACACGGCATTCCAGCTTTTCCGTATCGAATCCTCCGGCATTTGCCTTATGAGCCAGCTGGTTCAGATTGTTCGCCATACCGCATAACTTACGGATATAGTCGGAATGTTCCGCTGTAAGTCTTTGCCGTACATATCCCTTACGGAAACATTCCCTCAGGTATTCGCTTGCCGATATGCCTGCGCTTCTTGCCCTGCTTTTCAGCGTGTAGTAATCCGGTGTCGCCAGTTTCACGGTAACACGGTATTTCAGTTTGTCGGTTGTACTCTTGGGAGGACGGCCGCCCTTGTTGTTTCTTTCTGTATTCTGTTTCTTTTCCATCTGTTGACTATTGTATAAAATGAATGTACTGATTAGACCAGCGGGATGAACCTCTCACTGCCTCTTGTAGTGGGAGCAAGCGGTTTCGGTCTGCCCGAAACACAAACTTGCCCCACTAAAAACCAGAGTCCCGCTATTTTGAGCATCTCTGAATATGCTCCTTATAAATTCGGGAGAAATAATACCGTTGTCGGTATCATCTTATGGAGGGGACAGACCTGTTTTTCCGTTTCTGTTCATCATTTATTTTCTCATTTTGTTTGCCATGTTCCGATATATCTCGGAATGAATTGTCTGGCAAAAAAAGAATATAAGTTACCAATAGTCAAACAGTTGGTCGGGATGTGGCAACAATGTGGCCTGTTGCAGTTTGCATGCAGGGCAATCGGTGTGGAATGCGGTATTTTTCCTGTTTGATGAAACAATGAACCGGGGAGTCAAACAGTTACTGATCTATTGACTTGAATATTTACTGACTTAATGTCGTATTGTCGTACTGTAGTAAATATTCATGTCTGTGAATCATTGAAGGAACACTTCTTTGCTTCCTTAGCTAATCAATGACTTGGAAAAGTGATGAAGTAAAGTTACAGAGAAATAAGTCGTTCCTTATCCATTGCTAAGTACCTTTATTAAATCAGATTCATAGATATTTTATTCTGTAATTCATTATCGGATGGAGTCCCTGAATATAGGGATATTTGAAGAAAGGGATATGAAAGTGGCCTCATAACTAGGATAATCAGCGCCACATGCTGCCAGTTAAACGGAAACCATTGCCTTTCAGAATATATGGCTTTTCTTTGTCGCAAACAACGAAAAAGGAATAAACATCAATCAACAAAAAAGGAAACGATA
>HF993182.1 GCA_000436795.1 Bacteroides sp. CAG:1076 | reverse complement strand
AATCAATAAAAGAAAAATTTCTTTATTTCAAGTCGTCTAAACGTCAGTATTCCATATCAGCTTTTATCTCTTCTGCCAGTGCACGTACTGTCTGATTTTCCGATTTCATCCAAAGTCCGAGCTGTTTGCTTACAACTTTTTTGCTTTCCCGCGACTGGTGTGCAAACTTACGCAATGCAACCGCAGCAGCCTTCTGTACCGATGTACAGTTGCCTTCTATCGCTGTATAAGCCTGGTCGAGAAACTCCGCTTCTGCACGTTCGTTCAACTTTTCACCCTTCATCAACAAACGCGCCATCAGCAGAAAGCCACATAACTGAAACATTTCCCGTTCGTCTGCCATCCAGCGGAACACTACTTCCGAAGCGTAAGGCAAACGCTGGAAAAGATTCATAACCGTATACTCTGCCAGTTCCGGATAATCCATTCCTTCAATCCAAATATCGGCTATCTCAGGATAAAACGTTTCGACAGGCTGAAGCAGCCCTGCCATAATCTTACATTCTCTGATATTTTCTTTCCACAATGCCTGAGCCAGTTCATGATTCGGCTCATATTCGGCAGCTATCTCTTTTATACGCGGATATTCGATGCCGAAATTGAGTTTGTACCCCATCCCCTTCTCGCGCATACTCTGCGATATCATGCCATTCATAAAAAGGCGGAACTTCGATTTGATATCTCTAATAACTTCGTGTATATTGTCCATGATAAAAAACGATAAATCCTGTAACAAAAGACTTCTCTCAGGAACAATCTCTTGCTACAGGAAGATAATTATAAATTAGAATAATCCCGGCTATAACGGAGCATCTGCTCGGCATATCCTTCCGTATAAGAAATATGTACGTCTACAATATTTCCTTCGGCATCTGTCTGCGGCGTGTAAACCGGATTCAAGAAGCCTTTATAAGGAGCCAGATGCAAGCTGCGGTAACGTTGCAACACTTCGGCATGCAATACCGGATCAACTTGTACACCATACTTTTCTACAAGCTGGCGTGCCGCTTCATAATCGCCCTCACTCTTGATACGCTGTATCTCGGCCAGCAGCTCACCAAACAGCAAACGCAACTTGGCATAATCGTTGATACGTACATAAGTCTTGCCGTCGCGTACAACCATCTCCACTACATGCTCAGCCTTTCCATGTTCCAAAGCCCAGCGAGCAATCAGTTGGCGGTTACGCATGTGCGCCTCTTCTACCGTACATCCCGGTTCTATGCGTACAAGCTGTGTCATCAGCCCGTTCATCATATACGAATAATATTCAGCTTTGTATGCCTCAGCATCAGGTACAAGCCCCAGCTCTACCATCTTGGCATCAGGCAAGTAATACAGTCCGAACAAATCGGCACGTGCTTCTTCTATTGTCGAGCCATGTGCTTTCAGTGCATCAGGATCTACGCCCGGAAGCAATTTACCCGAACCATGCCCCAGACATTCATGCAAGTCGGTATGCAGGTCATCGGTTATGTCGGCGTATTTCTCCAGCAACAGACGTTCCGTGTCACTATATACAAACTCTTCACGGAAACCGTTTCCACGGGCAGCCTTGTTATAGGCATCTGTCAAATTGCCGATAGTAACCGACTTCGACCCATGTACGCTACGTATCCAGTTTGAGTTAGGGAGATTAATTCCGATAG
>HF993181.1 GCA_000436795.1 Bacteroides sp. CAG:1076 | reverse complement strand
GGTCGCGAGTTCGAGTCTCGTTTTCCGCTCTCTCAGAGAAATCGACAAAAGTTGGTTTCTCTTTTTTTTATGCCATAAGTTTGTTTCTTATTGTTGAGATTATATATATTTGCGCCTGCAATATTAAAACTTAGTAGATAATGAAAACTTATGATATTTATTTCTCGGATGGTGAGTCAAGTGACAACAAGGGTTTCTTTATAAAGACAGAAGAAAAGGCTGTTCATATGGCCGAAGATATGTTGGTGAAAGGAAACAGTTATACGGAGGATTATGCCGGAGGAACTATTTCGGTAGTCGATTCGGATGGTAACACCGTATGGAGCAAGCCTATCCCCCTGAAATGATTGAATCGGAATATTAATATAAAACAAGTGAAGTTATGTTCTCAGGAATAGTAGAAGAATATGCGGAGGTAGTAAAAGTGGTGAAAGATCAGGAGAACCTGCATCTGACGTTGAAATGTTCGTTCGTTGATGAACTGAAGATTGATCAGAGTATTTCTCATAACGGGGTTTGCCTGACAGTGGTAAGTATTCAGGATGGAACTTATACGGTTACAGCCATGAAGGAAACCATCGACCGCTCGAATATCGGTCTGCTCAAGCCGGGCGATAAGGTGAACGTGGAGCGCAGTATGCTGATGAACGGTCGTCTGGATGGTCATATCGTTCAGGGGCATGTGGATCAGACCGCTACTTGTGTGGCAATAGACGATGCTGAAGGTAGCTGGTATTTTACGTTTAAGTATGCTTTCGATCCGGAAATGGCAAAACGTGGTTACTTTACGGTAGACAAAGGTTCGGTTACTGTCAACGGAGTCAGCTTGACGGTCTGCAATCCTACGGAAGACACTTTTCAGGTTGCCATTATTCCTTATACCTATGAACATACCAACTTTCATACATTGCATGTAGGAAGTGTTGTTAATCTGGAATTTGATATTATCGGCAAGTACTTGAGCCGTATGATGCAGCTTACAAAATAATTGCATATATAGAAAGGAGAAGAGCAAAAATGATTCACGTGTTTCATTTTTGCTCTTCTTTGTTATTGGGATATTCCGTCGGATGGACGGCTGCTCTTATAAGTCTTTTAGTAATACCTGACTGTTGTTGTAGATATATTCCTGACGCGCGTGTTGCAGTATTTTCCAGGATTCTGAGTATTGCCGGCGGTCTACCTTGAAGTCTTCGGAGCCGGTGGAATCCAGTTTTTCCAGCAGGATACCTACTGTCAGCTTGTTTGTGTCCATTCCCGGCAGGTAGCGTATGTCGCCTTTCTTTTCTTCTATGGTTTCGTAAATGAGGTGTATGTCCTGCAATTCATACAAGATTCGTTTGGTCAGCCGGATTGGTATTTTATATTGCTTGCTGATTTCTTCGGCCGAATAAGGTTTCTTTTCTTCTGCAAAGTTCTTGCAGATAGCCGAGAGAATGATGGTGCAGAAGAAATCGTGATAGCGGCGGCTGATGTGTTCTGTTTCTTTTCCGAAATCGAATGATTCCAGATTCTGGCTGATGTAGCTCATCTCGGCACCGAAGAGGCAGATGGTCCACGAAATCTGAGTCCATAACAGGAACATCGGGATGGCAGCAAAGCTACCGTAGATGGCATTGTAGTTCGAAACCCATATCTGGCTGTTTACATAGAAGAACTGAAATGCCTGAAAGGCTGTTCCTGCCAGTATACCCGGAAACCATGTATGTTTCAGCTTGACTTTGGTATTGGGTATAAAGATATATAGTCCGATAAACATTCCCCACGTCAGTGCATAAGGGGTGAGCCTTACCAGAAACTTCAGGATAGGGGCAAGTACCAGAAAGTTATCCATGCTTTTTATGTAGGTTGTCATGAAGATGGTCAGACCACTTGAGATAACAATCAGTAACGGTAAAAGCAGAATCATGGAAAAGTAATCTGTTATTTTCCGGAAAACTGAGCGCGGCCGTTTGACTTGCCAGATTGCATTGAAGCTTCGTTCGATGTTGTCTGTCAAGATGAGTACGGTCCATAGTAACATGATTAAGCCGATGCCGATGAAGATGCCGCTTTGTGCATGCTCCAGATAAGAGTTTATCCACGAAATAATCAGTTCGCTTTGCTGGCTTGCTACTCCCTGCCGGAGCTGGATTTCCATCAGGGTGTCGAAGCCGAACCCGCGTGCTATGGCAAACAGGATGGCAAGTATGGGGATGATGGACAGCAGTGTGCTGTATGTCAGGGCAGATGCCCGGATCTGAATGCGGTCATTCAGGAACTGGTTGACAGAAAGATAAACGATTTTAATGCATGAATATAACTGACGCCGTATGGGGGATACCTCATCTTCGGTTATTCTCCAGATTCCGTCGGTGAGGAATTGCAGCCAGTTTTTTATTTTGGTATAGTTCATGGCGGTGAGGTTTCGATGAAAAAAAGCAGTCGGTCTATAAGCCGGGTTCTGTTCTTTGTGCTGAAGCGCAAAGTGTCTGTCATTTATCTACGCTCACTGTCACCAGTAAGCTCTAGCGGTCTACCCTCCGACGTGGGGCGAGCAACCCTCGTTAATGCCGGTTTACATGACCTTACAACTCCTAAGATGCACAGCCCGCATATCGCTATACGTCTGGTAGGCTCTTACCCTACCTTCTCACCCTTGCCTCTCCGGTGTGGAC
>HF993180.1 GCA_000436795.1 Bacteroides sp. CAG:1076 | reverse complement strand
TTTTTGATTTTTTTAATAGGAAACCGCTGAAAAGCGGCTTTCACTATACTACACGTCAAAATTGGACGCTAACGTACTTCTATCAATAAGTATATGGATTTAAAGGTTAGGATTTTGCACAAGTAGTTCATTAGTTGTATGTTGCATTTATTGTATTCTTGTGTCAGACATATTCTCCGATTTTTCCATACTTCCCTTTATCGTTCTATTCTTGATAATTCTCATTTCTATGCTTGTTATAGCAAATACCGTAAAGGATATTCTAAATTTTTAAATATAACTAAATAAAACATTCAGTGGTTAAACCACTTTTAAACAAATCTACAATGGAGAACAAAATAAATATTCCTAAAATAATCCATCTGACGTGGTTTAGTGGAGAGGAAATTCCTTCCAAACTTCAAAAATGTATAGACTCATGGAAAAAGCTATTGCCAGATTTTAAAATTAAATTGTGGACGATGGAAATGGCCCGAGATTTAAATATTCAGTTTGTGAATGAAGCGTTAGATGCTCGTAAATGGGCTTTCGCCGGTGATGTCATAAGAGCCTATGCAATCTGGAAATATGGAGGTGTCTATATGGATACAGATATTTTTCTTTTAAAAAGGTTTGATGAACTATTAGATAAGCCAATAGTGTTTTTCATTGAGACAAATTCCTATCGTTGGAAAATGTTCAATAAAGAAGAATATTTAACTCCAGAAGGTAAATGTAAATATCCAGACTGTTTTGTTTTTGGTCGCCAGATTCAAGCAGCTATGTTTATGGGCATACCTAATCAAAAATGTTTAGAAGAAATTGTTGAATTTTATAAGAATAGAAGATTTCTTGATAAAGACGGAAATCCTGATATGTCACTCATATCTCCCGTTATTTATGCCAAAGTTTTAGAAAAATACGGCTTTTTGTATTCTGACAAGAATCAATTGTTATCTAATGGAATTTGCATTTATTCTTCAGAATATGTTGCTAATAGCCCACATGAAACAACGTCAAATACAATAGCTATTCATCTTGCGGAACATGCATGGGACCCAAGAACTCCTTGGAAAAAGATTAAATATCGGATTCGTATGACAAAATTTGGGAGTATATTAAACAAGTTAAGATATAAATTGTGGTCTTAAAATGAATATTCTATTATAATATATAGAATAAATCTTATAAATAAAACTTATAGAAATATACAACATTTTAATAGAAATATAATGGGCAAGATAGGAATATTAACTTATCATTCTGGTTTTAATTACGGAGCTTGTTTACAGGCATTTGCATTACAAACAACTCTTAATAAAATGGGCTATGACAACGAAATCATCAACTTCGAAACTGAAAGATTTGTTGCAAGTCGAGAAATGTTTTCAAGACATCCCAAACGAATGAAAGAAATTATCAAACTTCTTTCAAGATTACCTTATTGGAAATCTCTGCATGAACGCGAACGTATGTTTAATAATTACACTTTTAATGTGCTTAATGCTACTAGACGATATTATACAGAGCAGGAAGTTATCGACAATATTGACAAATATGACTGTATAATATGCGGTAGTGACCAAATTTGGAATCTTTCACAGGATGATGCACCAGCAGCTAATTTATTATTCTATTTAAATTTTCCCAAACATCAAAGAAGGGTTTCATACGCGGCTTCTTTGGGTAAATGGGTTAAAGAAGCTCCTAAGTATGAGAAAGAATTCATGCCATGGTTGAAACAATTCGATGCCATTTCTGTACGTGAAAGCAGTGGCGAGGAATATTTACATTCTAGGGGGATAAATTGTACACTAACGATTGACCCTACTATGCTATTAGATAAAGAGGACTATGAACCGATATGCAGAGAGCGACTGATCAAAGAGAAATATATATTAATGTTTGGCTGGAACACAAATACAGATTTGATAACTGTATCAAAAGCCGTCTCTCGAAAAATGGGATTACCTGTCTATAATATTGTTCCCCCTCCAAGAGCAATGTTCTGTGGTATATCAAGAAAACTTGACATTGGTCCTTGTGAATTCCTGAGTATGATAAAGCATGCTGAATTTGTGGTAACCAACTCCTTCCACGGTACTGCCTTTTCAACTACTTTTGAACGTCCATACATCTCTGTAGTTACAGGAAAGGCTGACACTCGCATGCAATCTCTACTTACCCAACTAGGGCTCTCTAACCATTTAGTAACAAAAGATCAAATAGATATTGATAAGATGCTAGCAACAGATTATACCATTGTCAGGGAGAAAAAAGCAACATTACGTAAGAATTCGTTTACATTTCTTGAATCATCATTAAAAGGGTTATGATAAAATTTAATTTCTCAAATGATTGTTGTGGCTGTACTGCATGTGCTAATAGTTGTAATTACGGTGCAATAACAATGAAAGCCAATGAAGAGGGATTCATAATGCCTAGTGTCGATGAAACGAAATGCGTTAACTGTGGGCTGTGCGATAAAGCGTGTCCACACCTGAATACCAATATTAACACGAGTTGTTTTTCACTGGAAAGCTTCGCCCAAAAAAAAGCTTACCTCTATTTCTCTTGTAAGCATCCAATTTTGACGTATTGCTCCAAAGAATAAAAAATATGACCTTCGCTGCTGTAACAAAAAATATTAAAAGTATGTACAGCAGCAGTGATTTTGAAAGG
>HF993179.1:12326-29649 GCA_000436795.1 Bacteroides sp. CAG:1076 | reverse complement strand
GCACTCGAATTATTACGCAACAATCAATAATAACATAATAATAAAAGGATTTAGTTATGATTAATGCTCAAGACATTAAGATCGGAACAGCTATCCGTATGGATGGAAAGCTGTATTTCTGTATCGACTTTTTGCATGTAAAACCGGGTAAAGGAAACACTTTCATGCGTACAAAACTGAAAGATGTTGTTGATGGTTATGTATTGGAACGTCGTTTCAACATCGGTGAAAAACTGGAAGATGTACGTGTAGAACGCCGTCCGTACCAGTATTTGTACAAGGAAGGTGAAGATTATATCTTCATGAACCAGGAAACATACGAACAGGTGCCTATCGCTCACGATCTGATCGAAGGTGTTGACTTCCTGAAAGAAGAAATGGTAGTAGACGTTGTATCTGATGCTTCTACTGAAACTATCTTGTTCGCTGAATTGCCGGTTAAGGTTCAGTTGAAGGTTACTTACACAGAACCGGGACTGAAAGGCGATACTGCTACAAACGCTACTAAGCCTGCTACTGTTGAAACAGGTGCTACTGTACGTGTGCCTTTGTTCATCAATCAGGACGAAATCATCGAAGTTGATACTCGCGATGGTTCTTACGTAGGTCGTGTAAAAGCATAATTTATCAGACTGATATATATAATAGGTGAAAAGCCATTCCTGCAATGAAGCGGGAATGGCTTTTTGGTTTATTGCCGGCTCATCGTCAGAACAGGACAAGTCCTACCGACAATGCCGTAAATTCGGGGCCGTATGCTGTGTCGAGTACTTTGCACGGGCTGTATTTTACGTAGAATCCTACAGACTTGTAGCTGATGGAGGCTTGGAGGTCGACTGTAACCGGAGTCTGATGAATGTTATTGTCGGTCAGTTTGTATTCCTGTCCTTCCAGCTTATACCGCGTTTTCAGACTGGCATGTGTGTTGAAATTGACGATGGCTCCTACGCTGAAGCTGAAATCGTTTTTCGTTTCATGAGTAAACATAACGGGAAACGCCCAACTGAATACTTTGATACGTGAGAACTGAATGTCGGCTCCCTCCGGATAACTGCCGATATATATATCGGTTCCTGCATCTTTTATAAAACGCTGCTTGCCCGTCATCCGGTAGTTGCGCCAGCTACACGCAACTCCGATGGAGAGGGAGGTTTCTGTATTCCACGGGTAATAGGCCCATCCGAAGGTAGGAGTGGTGATTTCCCACGATGAGCCCATGTTCACATCCATGCCGTTGGGGGCTCCTTGTACGCTGGAAAGTCCTATCTTGAAGTCTTTCACCTGAAATTCATTCCGCTTGTTTCTTTTTGCCGATGTGCGTTTTTTGAACGGAATGTTGAAATCCCAGTTGCTGCTGCGTTCCTTGGTAACGGAAACTTCTGAAGGAGATAATTCCACATCACGGGTATAACGGAAGTTAGGATTCCCTTTCTTACCCTCTATTTCGACCTTGAAACGATTGTCTGATTCCGTAATGGTTACCCGTTCCGGGTTTTCCACACTTACTACACTTTCTACTTTCAGCGAGTCTGTACTTCCGGCATATCCGTTTGCCGCAGCCAGCAGGAGTCCTGCCAGCAAAAATATTTTTCTCATATTTTCAGTTGTATTATGAATTACCATTTTATTTGAACAGTTGTTTCAGCTCTTCCAGCGTGACTTGTCCCTCCATGTATACCACAGTCACTTCCGGTTTCTTGCTGCCGCCGGGAGCTATTGCGGCATTCCGGTAGAACAGATACCGGTAACTTTCATCTCGTGCCGGGAAACAGTAGAAACCATAGTAGAGCCGTTTCCCTACCGTTCCCACCTCCTTGTCGACGGCCGATGTGGCATCCTGGCTGACGAGTGCTTCGATTTCTTCCGACAACGCCGGAGCATCGGTCACCGTCAGGCTGCGGAAAAGCGTCAGGTGGTACTTTTTCAGTTCCTTACCTTTGATAAGAACTTCTACCGCCCGTTTGTCTTGCTTGAAACGACCACCGAACAGGGACTCTACATGCATGCCTTTCTGTGCCCACAGAGGCAGTGCAATCAGCAGAGTCATCCATATTATAATCCATCGTCTTATCATATATCTATTTATTTTTGATTGTCAACTGATGCAGATTCTCCTTCCTCCAGCGTCTGGAAGATATCCGACAACTGCCCCTGAAGGGTTTCTTCGGGGGAATCGTGGCGTACCTTTTCCACCGATTTCAGGGCCTCGGCCAGTACAATTTCCTTGTCGGTACAGCGTTCGCCGTTGATGTAGGCCACGCATACGTTCGCCCTTTCCGTCCACTGCCAGGCGGTTACCATCGTTAGGATGGCTGCAACTGCCGCTGCTGCCGCATAGTACCGCAACCGTATGCTGCGTGTCCGCTGCTTGCGGTGTACGGCGCGTCCGGTAGCGACATATCCCATGACGGCACGAAGTTCATCGAACTCTTTGCCTTGTGCCTCCGGAGTAGCCAGAAAGCGTGCCAGCGCCTCTTCTTCCGCATCGGTCGTTTCGGCCTCGAAATACCGTGCGGCCAGCTCCTTCCACTGTTGAAAAGTCCGTTCGTATTCTTTCATCGTTCCATTTGTTTTAAGTAACATTCCCTGATTTCTTTTCTCGCTCTCGACAGTTGCATGCGTACGGCAGGTTCCTGCATGCCCAGACTCTCGGCTATCTCGCTGTACGTCTTTCCGTCGTATTCTTTCATGTGCAGAATCTGCTGCTGGAGAGGTGTCAGCCGGAGTTCGATGATACGTTCCACCATGCGGAAGCGTTCTTCTTTCTCCAGACTGTCGGCTGCCGAATCGGAGATGGAATCATCCCGGTTCTCGTCCAGTTCCACCGTAGGCAGGTGATTCTTCTTGCGCAAGGTATCGATGCACAGATTCTTTACCGTGACTACCGTGAGGGCTTCTGCTTCTTCGCGCGAACCGATCTGGTCGGCATGCTTCCACAAGCGGAAGAATGCCTCCTGTAGTGCATCGTCGGCATCCTCCTTATTGGGCAGGAAGCGCATGGCCAGTCTGAGAAAACCGTTTCTCAGCTCGGTGAAAGTCGATGTCAGTGTTTCTTTACTCATGCTTTGTTAATCGGGTCGTACGAATTGTTTTCAAAAAGGTAAACGTAAAGCTATATG
Organism: Bacteroides sp. CAG:1076; assembly: GCA_000436795.1. Classification (GTDB taxonomy): domain Bacteria; phylum Bacteroidota; class Bacteroidia; order Bacteroidales; family Bacteroidaceae; genus Phocaeicola. Next base: position 26,530 of record HF993179.1, on the reverse strand, counting down.
TTTTGTAACAAGGGAAGAATAAAAATTTCTTCTTTTTTCTTTTTTCTTCATTGAAGATGGGGAAAACAGCTTGCTGGTTACTGACAGAAACTCTTGCCGGCGATGTTGTCGGCTGTCCGTCGTCTTTGCCGGAAAATGTCGGGACGTTTTTTTATTTTTTGTACAAAATCAAAAAAACTTTGTACAAAAAAATATCCGGAACCAGGCAGGCTTTCAGAAACCGTTCGTTGTGTATGCGGAAAATGTTGAAGAAACTCCGCCAAAGTTCAGCATACTTTCAAGAAAGACGTATCTTTGTAAAATAAACCGAACGAACAGACTATGAGATATTCTTTTATTATTCCCGTATACAATCGTCCCGACGAAGTGGATGAACTGCTGCAAAGCCTTACGGAACAGACGCTGGATGATTTTGAAGTGCTGGTTGTGGAAGACGGATCGTCCGTACCTTGTGAGCAGGTAGTGGAGAAATACCGTACGCAACTGGATGTACATTATTATAATAAGCCTAACTCCGGACCGGGGCAGACCCGCAACTTCGGGGCTGAACGCAGTCGGGGAGAATATCTGCTGATTCTGGATTCGGATTGTGTGCTGCCACCGGGTTATCTGGCTGCCGTCGACGAAGAACTGAAGCGTCAGCCTGCCGATGCTTTCGGCGGACCGGACCGTGCGCACGATTCTTTCTCGCCTACCCAAAAGGCAATCAACTATGCCATGACTTCTTTCTTTACTACGGGAGGCATCCGCGGGGGAAAGAAGAAAATGGATAAGTTTTATCCGCGCAGTTTCAATATGGGCGTACGTGCCGAGGTGTATCGTGCGCTGGGAGGTTTCTCGAAGATGCGTTTTGGCGAAGACATTGATTTCAGCATCCGTATCTTTAAAGGAGGGTATCGTTGCCGCTTGTTTCCCGAAGCATGGGTATGGCACAAGCGTCGTACCGACCTGAAAAAGTTCTTCAAACAGGTGCACAATTCGGGTATCGCACGCATCAATCTGTATAAGAAATACCCGGAGTCGCTTAAACTGGTACACATGCTTCCTGCCGTTTTTACGGTAGGTGTGGTGTTGGTACTGCTTGCTTCGCTGGTGTGTCCGTGGGCACTTTTGCTGCTTGCCTTGTTTGCTGTGATTATATTCATTGATTCTTCCATACAAAATAAAAGTTTGTATATCGGTATATTATCCGTCATTGCTGCGTTTATACAGTTGACGGGGTATGGGACCGGCTTCTTGTCGGCATGGTGGAAGCGCTGTGTGCGAGGCAAGGGAGCCTTTTCCGCCTTCGAGAAGAACTTTTATGAGTAAATGGAAAACAAACTGACTATCAACCAATGGGCGGAAGAAGACCGCCCGCGTGAGAAAATGATGCAGCATGGCGCTGCGGCGTTGTCGAATGCCGAACTGCTGGCAATCCTGATTGGTTCGGGTAATACGGAAGATTCGGCGGTGGAGCTGATGCGGAAAGTGCTGGGCGATCACCGCAACAGCTTGGGTGAACTGGGAAAGACAACTATCGAGGAGCTTTGCCGCTACAAGGGAATAGGTCCGGCAAAGGCTGTCACAATTCTGGCTGCTTCGGAGATTGGCAGGCGACGGATGGAGGAAGAACCTCTGGAACGTCGGCAAGTGAGATGTTCCAAAGACATATACGAAGTGTTTTATCCGCTGATGTGTGACCTCCCGGTGGAGGAATGCTGGGTGTTGTTGCTTAACCAGTCGTCGAAGGTAATAGACCGTATTCGTATCAGTCATGGCGGACTGGCTTCCACACAGGTGGATGTCCGCTGTATTTTGCGTGAAGCTTTGTTGAAACGTGCGGTATCGATGGTGCTTTGTCATAACCATCCTTCAGGAAATACCTCTCCCAGCCGTGACGACGACCGGCTGACGGAGGCTGTACGGCGTGCTGCCGAGCTGATGAACATCCGCCTGCTCGATCATCTGGTGATAACCGACGGGGATTATTACAGTTATTGCGACGAGGGAAGGTTGTGACTGTTTTTCGGTTATTCCATTTTTTTATTACATTTGCAGATGTAACTAAAAGCATGCTTTATGGATAACGAAACAAAACTGAAAATAGAAGAAGGTATTGTAGAAATGCTGAAAACCGTATACGATCCGGAGATTCCGGTCAATGTATACGATTTAGGTTTGATATATAAGATAGATTTGAAGGACGATGGTGAGGTGGTGATTGATATGACACTGACGGCTCCCAATTGTCCGGCTGCCGATTTTATCATGGAAGATATTCGTCAGAAAATAGAATCGGTAGAAGGTGTGAAGGCTGCTCAAATCAATCTGGTGTTCGAACCCGAATGGGATAAGGACATGATGACCGAAGAAGCCAAACTGGAACTGGGATTCCTATAAAAAAGAATAGTTATGGAAGCGATGAAGAATGTCTATTTTCTATCGGATGCTCATCTGGGTTCACGTGCGATAGCGCATAGTCGTACGCAGGAACGCCGGCTGGTTAATTTTCTCGACAGTATCAAGCATCAGGCGGCAGCCGTATATCTGCTGGGCGACATGTTCGATTTCTGGTACGAATTCAAGCTGGTCGTTCCGAAAGGGTATACCCGTTTCTTGGGAAAAATATCCGAGTTGACAGATCTGGGAGTAGAGGTGCATTTCTTTATCGGCAACCATGATATCTGGTGCGGCGACTATTTGGAAAAGGAATGTGGGGTTATTATTCATCGTGAACCGCTGACTTGTGAGATTTATGGCAAGGAGTTTTTCCTGGCGCATGGCGACGGGCTGGGTGATAACGATCATAAGTTTAAGTTGCTGCGCGCTATGTTTCATAGTAAAACGTTGCAACGCCTGTTCTCCATGCTGCATCCCCGCTGGAGTATCGACTTCGGACTGGAGTGGGCAAAGCACAGTCGTATGAAGCGGAAGGACGGAAAAGAACCGGAATATATGGGTGAGGACAAGGAACCGCTGGTATTGTTTACCAAGGAATATCTGAAAATGCACCCTGATATCAATTACTTTATCTATGGACACCGTCACATTGTACTCGACCTGATGCTGAGCCGTTCGTCGCGAATGATGATTCTGGGTGACTGGATCAGTGAATTTTCGTATGCGGTATTCGACGGGGAATCTATGTTTCTGGAACAATATATCGAAGGAGAAACTTCTGTGAGATAAGAGATACAGAACGTAACTGGTTAAAACATGAAAGAACCATATCAAACTCTGTTTATGAGTAGTGATATGGTTCTTTTTATTATACAGATGTGTAATCTCGTAAGTGTATGTACATTGCCTTATCGGGCTACCTCTCCGCTTTCATGTTTAGCCAGCAAGCCTTCTACTTCGGATACCTTTACGATGTTATAGTCGCCGGCAATGGTATTTTTCAATACCGAAGCGGCTGTTGAGAAATCTACACGTTTCTGTTCGTCTTCGTAAGCGTGCTGGGCATATAGCATGGCACCGCAGAAGGCATCACCCACACCTACACAGTCGATTACGTTGTCGATATCGAATACGCGTGTATATTTCATGGTGCCGTGCGAGTAAAGTACTCCTGCAAAGGTGTGATGTTCGGAACTCATGACGTTACGTAAGGCGATATAGATGTACTTGCAGTTTGGAATCTGCTGGCTGATTGCCTTGCAGAATTCTTCATATGCTTTAATATCGTAAGTATCTCCACTCTTGGTTGCCTTGAACCCCGGTGCCGGAATACCTGTCAGCAGGGCATATTCTCCTTCGCTACCGAACATGATATCACTGCTTACCATCAGCGGACGAAGTACTTCCTGTGCGCTTTTTCCGTAGTTCCAGAGATTCTTGCGGTAATTAATGTCGTACGAAATGGTCAATCCCATTTCTTTGGCAATGGTTATTGCTTCCTTGCATACCTCTGCCAGTCCGGGAGTCAGTGCAGCATCGATACCCGACCAGTGAAAAATGGCTGCATCGCTGAAGATGGTGCGCCAGTCTATCATACCGGGTTTCAGTTCAGAGAAGGCAGAACCTTCGCGGTCGTAGATGACTTTTGAGTTACGCATGGCAGCTGCTTTTTCCATGTAGTAGGTACCTAAACGGCGTCCGCCTATCAGAATGTGTTGGGTACCGATATTGTGTGAACGCAATTCTGCCAGACAAGTTTCTCCCAATGCGTTGTCGGGAAGGCGGGTTATATATTCTACATCTCCGCCGAAATTGGCAATGGAAATAGCCACATTGGCTTCACTGCCACCGTAATTTACCAGAAATTCCCGGCTTTGTTGCATACGTAGATTGTCGGGGGTAGTCAGGCGAAGCATAATTTCGCCAAAAGTTACGATTTTCTTTTTCATAATAAGGAGTGTTTCTTGTTGTTTGAATAGCATAAAAAAAGAGGATATTCCTTGTAAAGTTATCTTCTCTTTACGTTTTGCTCGCTGCAAAGATAAGAAAACTCATGGGGAATATCCTCTTTTTTAAGCTATTTAAGGGTAAGCAGTTCCTTATTTGTTCATGTCGTTCAGGATGTTCATTGTATCTGTTGCAATCATCAATTCCTCATCGGTCGGGATAACTACAACCTTCACTTTTGAGTCATCGGTAGAAATGATGGCTTCTTTGCTGCGAACTTTGTTCTTTTCCGGATCGATCTTGACACCCAGGTAACCCAGTGTCTTACAAACACCGGCACGAGCTGTAGCCTGATTTTCACCAACACCACCGGTGAACAAGATAACATCTACACCGTCCATGGCAGCTGCGTATGCACCGATGTATTTGGTGATACGGTAGAAGTACATGTTTTCTGTCAGGATAGCACGTTCTTCTCCTCTTGCTACTGCGTCTTCCAGTTCACGCATGTCGCTTGATTTTTCGAACATACCCAGCACGCCGCTCTTCTTGTTCAGCAGGGTAGACATCTCATCCGGAGTCAGACCTTCTTTCTTCATGATGTAAGTGATTGCACCACCGTCGATGTCACCACTACGTGTACCCATCATCAGACCTTCCAGCGGTGTCAATCCCATTGTTGTATCGATACATTTACCGTCTTTTACGGCTGCGATAGAACCACCGTTTCCGATGTGGCAAGTAATAATCTTAGAGCCTTCCTGAGGAATACCCAAAAATTCGCATACACGTTTTGAAACGTAACGATGAGAAGTTCCGTGGAAGCCATAACGGCGGATACCGTATTTTTCGAAATATTTATAAGGTATTGCATACAGATATGCGTAATCAGGCATAGTCTGATGGAAAGCGGTATCAAATACAGCTACCTGAGGAACTTCAGGCAACAGTTTCTGTACGGCATAAATACCTTTCAGGTTTGCAGGATTGTGCAACGGACCGAGGTCACAGCATTCTTCTACTGCTGCAATAACGGCGTCGTTAATCAATACAGAACCGCTGAATTTTGTACCTCCGTGCAGAACGCGATGACCTACAGCCTTGATTTCGTGCAGATTTTTTACAGCTCCGTATTCGGCATTAGTCAAAGTGTCGAAAATAAACTGTACGCCGGTTGTGTGTTCAGGTACGTCCTTTTCGAGGATTTTCTTTTCTCCATTAGGCAAAGTCAGCTTCAGGAAAGAACCCGGCAGACCGATTTTTTCGATACCTCCTTGTGCGAGGACTTCTTTGGTAGTCATTTCGAACAGTTTGTATTTGATAGATGAACTACCGCAGTTGAGTACTAATACTTTCATATATGAATTTTAATATTTTTATTGATGTGAAATAAAAACATTTGTCATTCAGAACGAGATTGAATGGAATGACGCCTGAATGACAATGTTATAAATAAGTTCTGTTATTGAGCTTTAGCTGCAATAGCCTGATTGGCTGTGATAGCAATCATTTTGTATACGTCGTCGACAGAACATCCGCGTGACAAATCGTTAACCGGACGTGCGATACCTTGCAGGATAGGACCAATTGCTGTAGCGTGTCCCAGACGTTCAACCAACTTATAAGAGATGTTACCAACTTCCAGACACGGAACAACCAATACATTGGCTCTTCCTGCGATTTCTGAACCCGGAGCTTTGCTGGCACCTACTCTTGGAACCAGAGCTGCATCGGCCTGAAGTTCGCCGTCTATCTTCAATGAAGGATCCATTTCTTTAGCAAGTTTCAATGCTTCTACTACTTTGTCTACTACTTCGTGCTTAGCAGAACCTTTTGTTGAGAAGCTTAACATAGCTACACGCGGGTCTAATCCGGCAACAGACTGGGCAGTTTTGGCTGTGCAAATTGCAATCTGAGCCAACTGATTTGCATCAGGAACCGGAGTAACAGCTACGTCACCCATAACCAGGACACCGTTGTCACCACATTCAGGAGCGTGAGTCAGCAACAGCATGGCACCTGAAACACAAGTAATGCCCGGAGCTGTTTTGATGATTTGCAGTGCAGGACGCAATACATCGCCTGTAGTGTTGCGTGCACCAGCCAGCTGACCGTCAGCATCGCCCGACTTGATAATCAGACAGCCCAAGTACAATGGATTAAGAACCAATTTGCGAGCTTCTTCGATAGTCATACCTTTTTTCTTACGGAGCTCACACAATAGCTGTGCATATTCTTCTTTTTTCGGATGATTTTCCGGGTCGATAATAGTTGCTTTGTGGATATTTCCTAAGCCCCATTCTTTTGCAAGGCTCATAATTTCATCAGGGTTACCCAACAGAATCAGGTCGGCTACACCATCTGTCAATATCTGATTGGCAGCTTTTAAAGTACGTTCTTCAGTTCCTTCCGGAAGTACAATGCGCTGTTTGTTTGCTTTAGCGCGTTCAACGATTTGATTAATTAAATCCATGAGTTTATGAATTATTTTATTATATGTGATTCTTTTTATCGTGTACGGTAACAAAAAATGTATATCGCATTGCAAAAGTACTCATTTTTGTAATATCAAGTTTGCAAAAGCGTGTTTTTTTTCTCCTAAAGTATGCAAAAAACTTATGTTTAATGGCAGGAGAAATAAAAAATGGTGCTTTCGGTACAGCGTTTTATCCTATTATATAACTTTACAGCCGTTTTCAAGGTATTATTTTATATAGGTATGATTCGTCAATGTTCTATCCTTTTTGGATGTTTGGCGTTAGGTGAACTGATAGTTTACCTGACGGGGATTAAGCTGCCGTCGAGTATAATCGGCATGCTTTTACTTACGTTATTCTTACAGTTAGGTTGGATAAAGCTTCAGTGGGTACAAGGCTTGTCCGATTTCTTGGTTGCAAACCTGGGTTTTTTCTTTGTTCCTTCGGGAGTCGCTCTGATGTTGTATTTCGACATCATTTCGGCAGAGTTCTGGCCTATTGTGGTTGCTACGTTGGTTAGTACTGTATTAGTGTTAGTTGTAACAGGTTGGGTTCATCAATTGGTTCGTAAGTATGGAATATTTAGAAAGTAAGTTCTTTCTGCTTGCTATTACGTTTGGATTCTTCTTTCTTTCCAAACAGTTGCAGAAGAAAACCGGATTGATTATTCTTAATCCGATATTGATAGCAATTGCTTTGCTGATTTGTTTTTTGAAGTTAACAAATATCTCGTATGATAAATATTCAGAGGCGGGTTCTCTGATTGAGTTCTGGCTGAAACCGGCAGTGGTCGCATTGGGAGTACCTTTGTACTTACAATTGCGCATGATTAAAAAACAATTGATGCCGATAATTGTTTCTCAATTAGCAGGCTGTGTTGTCGGGCTGGTTTCGGTTACGATTATAGCTAAAGTAATGGGGGCTTCTCCTGAAGTAATCATGTCTCTGGCACCGAAATCAGTGACTACCCCGATTGCCATGGAGGTTTCGGGAGCTGTGGGAGGCATTCCTTCATTGACGGCAGCCGTAGTGATTGTCGTAGGATTGTTCGGAGCTATCTGCGGATTTAAGGTCTTGCAGGTAGGACGTGTAGGAAGTCCTATTGCGCAGGGCTTGTCGATGGGAACAGCTTCGCATGCCGTAGGTACGTCACGTGCCATGGAAGTAAGTGGAAAGTATGGAGCTTATGCCAGTTTGGGACTGACGCTGAACGGTATTCTGACTGCTTTGCTGACTCCGACTATCTTGCATTTGCTGGGACTTTATTAAAATAGTAATATTTAAAGTGAGTATATTTGCATGGAAACGTGCCGATGTTTTTGAAGGATATCGGTACGTTTTTTTTGAGCAGTAGTGCATTTTATAAATAAAGAACAGATATGATACCATTTAAACCTATAGAACTGGAAGACAAGGCTACCGTACAGCGGTATACCTTAAAGAGCAAACGTCGTAACTGCGATCTTTCTTTTTCTAATTTGTATAGCTGGCGATTTCTGTATCGTACGGAGATTGCTGAACTGAACGGCTTTTTGCTGTTTCGTTTTTATGCAGATAATGAACTGGCTTATATGATGCCGGTGGGAGAAGGTGATATACATAAAATTATTGAAGCTTTGATAGAGGATGCACGAAACGAGGGAGCTCGCTTCCGTTTGTTAGGAGTGTGCAGCAGCATGCGTGCGGAACTGGAAACAGCTTTCCCCGAACGTTTTACGTTTACTGCCGACCGTGATTATTTTGACTATGTATATCTTCGTTCTGATCTGGCTACGCTTCGCGGAAAGAAATACCAGGCAAAACGTAATCATATCAATAAGTTTAAGGCATCGTATCCTGATTATGAATATAAGGAGCTGACACCGGAACTGGTTCCAGAGTGCCTTCGTCTGGAAAGCGAGTGGTGCAAGGCGAATGATTGTGCCGAAAATGAAGCACTGATAGCCGAACGCCGGTCGATGACTGATGCGCTGAAGCATATCAGTGAGCTTGACTTGCAGGGGGGAGTTCTGCATGTCGGTGGAAAAATCGTAGCCTTTACTTTCGGAGCTCCTATCAACAATGAAACGTTCGATACGTGTGTGGAAAAGGCAAATACTGATATCGAAGGAGCCTATGCCATGATTAATTATGAATTTGCCGGTCATATTCCAGAACAATATATTTATATTAACCGGGAGGAAGACCTCGGACTGGAGGGATTGCGTAAGGCGAAGCTGTCTTATTGTCCAGAAACTCTTCTCGAAAAATACATCGTCGAGTTACAATGAGTACCAAAGAACAAGTCAGACAGTTGTGGAAAACCTGTTTCGATGATGACGATGCTTTCATCGATTTGTATTTCCGCCTGCGTTATACCGATAAGATTAATAAGGTAATAGAAGAAGACGGAAAGGTGATTTCTGCACTTCAGATGATACCGTATCCCATGACCTTTGGCGGGCAGACGGTAGCAACTTCGTATATCTCAGGGGCATGTACGCATCCCGATTATCGGGCAAGAGGGGCCATGCGGCGCTTGCTTCTGGAAACGCATCGTGCCATGTTTGCCGAAGGGGTGATGTTTGCTACCTTGATTCCTGCCGAAGAATGGTTGAAAGGGTATTATGCCCGCTCGGGGTATGCAACTTGTTTTCTTTATGGCTTGGTGAAAAAAGTTATCAACAGTCATGAACAACCTGTTGATAACTCTGTATCTTATCTGAAAATGAGTAAGATAGATCTGTTGAAAACTCCGCAGGAACGCATTTATCCCTACTTTTATGAACAAATGAACAGGCGCCCGTGCTGTGTTCAACATACGCCCGATGACTTCCATGTGGTATTATCCGATCTTGCTTTGAGCAAGGGAGATGTATGGATCGTCGATAAAAACGGGGTGATGTCGGGGCTTGTTTTCTGCCTGATGGACGGAAATACATTGTCCGTCAAAGAGATTCTGCTGTCGGATGAGGCCGATTTTGCCGAGGTATTGCATCAGCTTGCAGTTGCTTATCGCGCAGAACGCTTGGAGTGCTTCGTGCCACGTGCCGACGAAATGCACGAGCTGGGCATGGCTCGTCTGATAGATGTCGCTTCTTGCCTGAAGGTTTTTTCTGCTGTTTATCGTGGAGAAGGATTGTATATCCGCGTAACGGGCGATGAGGCTATCCCTCAGAATAACGGTTATTATACTGTATTTCCGGGAAAGGTGTCACGGGATATGCAGGAAGGACAAACGTATGTTACATTCACAATCAGTGAACTGACAGCCTTTATCCTGCACGATCTTCATCCGTACATGAGCCTGATGCTGAACTGATTTCAGGCTTCGTCGTCGTTGGTCAGCATACGCTCCAGCTCTTCTGCGGTCAGACGCAGGTGGAATTCTCCCTGATAGGCGATGGATATACCACCGGTCTCTTCGGAAACAATAATCGCCATGGCATCAGTTTCTTGTGAAATACCCAGAGCGGCACGGTGGCGCAATCCCAGTTCTTTCGGAATGTTCAGGTTGTGCGATACCGGAAGAATACATCCGGCCGCCTTGATGCGCTTGTTGCTGATAATCATGGCTCCGTCGTGCAGCGGACTATTCTTGAAGAAGATATTCTCGATCAGACGCTGGTTGATGTTGGCATCGATGATATCTCCCGTCCGGGCGATGTCATCCAGTGGAAAGTTCTTTTCAATCACGATCAGTGCTCCTACCTTTCCTTTGCTCATGCTGAGGCATGCCATCACGATAGGCATGATAGCCTCTTTGCTGTTTCCGTTCTTTTGTCCTCCCTTGAAGAAGCGGAGCAGGCTGCTTGTACGGTGGCGTGAGCCGAGCGACAGCAAGAAATGACGTATCTCATCTTGGAAAATAACAATCAGTGCGATGACTCCTACGCTCACCAGCTTATCGAATATGGAGCCGAGCAAACGCATTTGCAGCACTTGTGATACGATGACCCAAATGATGATGAATACCAGAATCCCGGTAAATACATTGATCGACCCCGATGATTTCATCAGCTTGTAGGTTTTATACAGCAGAAATGCTACCAGCAGGATGTCGATAATATCTTTGACGCTGAGTATGGAAAAATCGAAAGGCATAGCTTTATGTTTACAAACTTACAGGAGTTAACTTTTTCATGGCGGCAACTATCTTGACGGCTTCGGAAGCGGCACGTACGTCGTGTACGCGCAGGATATCGGCTCCCTTCATCAGCGCGATGGTATTGATGACACTTGTACCGTTCAAGGCGTCTTCTGGTCCGCCTCCCAGTAGACGGTATATCATCGACTTGCGAGAGACACCTATCAGTATGGGCAGTTCAAAAATACTGAATTCTTCGAGCTTGTTCAGCAGCTCATAGTTGTGTTCCAGGGTTTTTCCGAAACCAAATCCCGGATCGAGGATAATGTCTTTTGCTCCCAGGTCACGCAGTTTCTGTACCTTTTCGGAGAAATAATACAGCACCTCCTGCACCACATTGTCATAATGCGGAGCCTGCTGCATGTTTTGGGGAGTGCCCTGCATGTGCATCATGATGTAAGGAACCCCCAGTTGTGCCACGGTCGGGAACATGTTTTCGTCCATGCTGCCTGCCGCAATGTCGTTGATGATGGCAACTCCGTATTCTTCTACGCACATGCGCGCTACATCGGCACGGAACGTATCTACCGAAACAATGGCATCGGGACATTCACGGAATACGATGCCCAGTCCGTAACGCAGGCGTGCCATTTCTTCCTCTGCACTGATATGCTCGGCATTGGAGCGCGACGAGTAGGCACCCGCATCGATGATGCTGCCACCTTCCGATAAAATCTGGTGTGTACGTTCTACGATTTCCGCTTCAGTCTGTTTCCGGCTTCCAGCATAAAAAGAGTCGGGAGTAAGGTTCAGAATACCCATTACCTGCGGGTACGACAAGTCCAATAACTGCCCGTTTACATTGATTTGTTTTACAATACTGTTTTCCATGTCCGATAATACGTCTTTAAGCGCTGCAAATGTACGCACAATAATTTGTTTTTTCGCAGTCGCGGGAAATTAAATTACGTTATCTTTGCGCCGGAAAGTTTTGTTACAGAAATTATGGAAATAGCTGAGTTATATAAACGCTTTATGGAATGCGGCAAGGTGACTACCGACAGCCGCAACTGTCCCGCAGGTTCGATGTTTATCGCCTTGAAAGGAGCAACCTTCAACGGTAACGCATTTGCCGCACAAGCCTTGAAGCAGGGCTGCCGTTATGCGGTGATAGACGAACCTGAGTATGCAGGAGAGGGAACGATTCTCGTAGAAGACTGCTTGAAAACCTTGCAGCAGCTGGCGAACTATCATCGCCGTCAACTGCATCTTCCTGTTATCGGCATTACGGGAACTAACGGGAAGACTACTACGAAAGAGCTGATTTCTACGGTGCTGAGCCGGAAATTCAATACCTTGTATACAGAAGGCAACCTGAATAACCACATCGGTGTACCGCTTACCCTGCTTCGTTTGAATCCGCAGCATGAAATGGCGGTTGTAGAAATGGGAGCCAGTCATCCGGGAGATATCAAAGAGCTGGTTGACATTGCAGAGCCTGATTATGGAATTATCACAAACGTGGGAAGGGCTCACTTGCAGGGATTCGGTTCCTTTGAAGGCGTTATCCGTACAAAAGGAGAATTGTACGATTTCCTGCGTGCCAAAGGCGGGGCTACTATCTTTATCCAGAATGAAAATCCTTACCTGAACAGCATAGCCGAAGGGCTGACTTGTGTGCGTTATGGACAGACTCCCGGCTTATATGTGAGTGGGGAACTGATCAGTTGCTCACCATTTTTGTCTTTCCGATGGACAGCAGGAGGTATATCACACGAAGTGGCTACTCATCTGATTGGCTCTTATAACTTGGACAATATGCTGGCAGCAGTAGCTATCGGACGTTACTTTGGAGTACCCGATGAGGATATCAGCGATGCGCTGGCATCGTATTTGCCTCACAACAACCGGTCGCAGTTGAAGGAAACTGCCGACAACAAGCTGATTGTGGATGCCTATAATGCCAATCCGACCAGTATGATGGCGGCTCTCAAGAATTTCCGTCTGATAGAAGCTCCTCATAAGATGGTTATCTTAGGCGATATGAAAGAACTGGGTGCGGTGAGCCGTGAAGAACATCAGAAGGTGGTCGATTATCTGAATGAGTGTGGTTTCGAACGGGTAGTGCTGGTGGGGCCGGAGTTTGCTGCTACAACTCACACTTTCCAGACCTTTCAGAATGTAGACGAGGTGCTGGCAGATATTCAGGCCCATAAGCCCAAAGGGTACTACATCCTGGTAAAAGGCTCGAACAGCATGAAGCTGAGTCTGCTGCCCGATCAGCTATAACAGCCTGTTTCTCATCGTATAAATATCAGTCTTGCGGTGAGGAACAGTTTTTTAAGGCTGTTTCAAAATAGAATTGCTCAAATAAAAAATGGATAGATTGAGCTTGAAAGAAAAAATCTCCTGCTTTTACCCGTGTTATTAAAATAAACAAAGGCTAAGGCAGGAGATTCCTTTTTAATTGTAACTTATAAATTATAAGTCGGTCTATTCATTTTCTCTATGCGAAAACAGTCTCTTATTTATAAGATAATTACGGCTTGTCCGATGGAGAACATCCTGAGGCTTCAGGTATAATTTGTACAAAGACTAAAATCTTTTGTACAAACTCTTGAAAGTTTTGTACAAAACATCGGTCGTTTCTCCTGATGTTTTTTCAGGACGTCTGCACAAATCCATTCATTGTTTACCACATTTATGAGCGGCTGTCTGCCCCCCACATCATCTTTTCGCGGAGTGTATTGAAGAAAGAGTGATGGCAACGCTTCACAATCCGTACGAAATAATCGGCACGGCGGATGGTCAGTTTAGTACCCTCGCGGCAAGTTTCACTACGCCCGTCTACCGCTACCAGAAAGTTGTGGCTGCGGCTTTCTACATCGAGCGTAATTTCCCAGTCGTCACGAATAACAATTGGTCGTACATTAAGACTGTGTGGTGCTACGGGCGTCAGGCTGATGGTTCCGCTTTGCGGGACAAGAATCGGACCGCCTACGCTGAGCGAATAACCTGTCGATCCTGTTGGAGTGGCAACAATCAGTCCGTCTGCCTGATAGGAACAGAGCAGCTCATCGTTGATGTAGGCCCGTATGGTAATCATCGACGAACTGTCGCGTTTCAATACCGCGATTTCGTTCAGTCCGTATGGATAGCCTTTCAGTACATGTCCTTCTGAGGTAAGATGTAACACTCGTCGCGGCTCTGCAAGGTATTTTCCGGCATAGATTTCATCGAATGCCTCTTCCATCTGGTCGGGCGATATGTCGGCCAGAAATCCCAGCCGTCCTGTATTGATACCCAGAATAGGAATTTCCTTTTTCCCTACA
>HF993179.1:0-12287 GCA_000436795.1 Bacteroides sp. CAG:1076 | reverse complement strand
TCCCTACACGGCTTGCTGCCCGCAGAAAGGTGCCGTCTCCACCGATGCTTAGTACCATGTCTGCATCAAAATCATATCCCTGAAAAATCTCCAGTCCTTCGAGGTTGGCTTTGGTATGTTGCTTCAGGAAATAATAAAATTCGTTGCTGATACAGATTTCAGCTCCTTTGCTCCGCAATATCTCCAGCAAGTGTGTGGCGTGTGCCGACTTATGTTCCTGATAAGTATTTCCGAAAAGGGCGAATCTGAGGTTGCGTTGCATATCTTGTAGCTTTTTTTATCAATCTTTTGTCACGTAAAGTTAACAGGTTTTTCGTAAAACCTGTTAACTTTGCAGGTTGTAGACGCAAAGATATAAAATTAAATTCAATATGACTAAGCTAAGTGTGAATATAAACAAGGTGGCAACCTTGCGTAATGCCCGTGGGGGGAATAACCCCGACGTAGAAAAAGTGGCGTTAGATTGCGAAGCTTTCGGGGCTGAAGGCATAACTGTTCATCCTCGTCCCGACGAACGCCATATCCGTTATGCGGATGTGCTGGCCCTTCGCCCGATTCTTCGTACGGAATTTAACATTGAAGGTTATCCCTCGAAAGAGTTTGTCGACCTGGTCTTGAAGGTAAAACCTCATCAGGTGACGCTTGTACCCGATGCTCCCGATCAGATTACTTCAAATGCAGGATGGAATACCAAGGAAAATCTTTCTTTCCTGACCGAGCTGATGGATACCTTTGGTGAAGCAGGCATACGTACTTCTATTTTTGTAGGAACGGACGCAGAAATGATTGAATATGCTGCAAAAGCCGGAGCCGATCGCGTGGAACTTTACACAGAACCTTATGCATCGATGTATCCGAAGAACCGGGAGGCTGCAATAGCTCCTTTTATCGAAGCTGCAAAAGTTACCCGCAAACTGGGCATGGGACTGAATGCAGGACATGATCTTAGCCTTGAAAACCTTGCTTATTTTCACGAAAATATTCCGTGGGTGGACGAAGTTTCCATCGGCCACGCACTAATTTGCGACGCACTCTATCTGGGACTTAAAAAAACTATTGAAGAATATAAAAATTGCCTTCGTTAAATTATGATTACAATGACATTGCTGGCAGCCGCACAGACTGTTGCCGACACAATGACGGGAAATAATCCCGTGCTGACTCCTGTTGCTTCGGGAGAACCTGAAATGAACCTTTGGGACATGGCTTGCAAAGGTGGTTGGATTATGATTTTACTGGCTATTATGTCAGTTATTGCTTTTTACATCTTTTTCGAGCGTGCGGTGGCTATCCGTAAAGCAGGTAAAGAGGACCCTTTGTTTATGGATCGTATCCGCGACTATATCAAGACCGGAGAAATCAAATCGGCTATCAATTACTGCCGTATAACCAATACCCCTTCTTCACGTATGATTGAAAAGGGTATCATGCGTATGGGACGTCCTGTAGCAGATGTACAGGCTGCTATCGAAAATACCGGAAACATTGAAGTGGCAAAGCTGGAAAACGGACTCTCTATCATGGCAACTATTTCCAGTGGTGCTCCGATGCTTGGCTTCCTGGGTACGGTTACCGGTATGGTCCGGGCTTTCTGGAACATGGCAAATGCCGGAAACAACATCGATATAACTCTGCTTTCGAGTGGTATTTACGAAGCGATGATTACCACTGTAGGTGGTCTGGTGGTAGGTATTGCTACCATGTTTGCTTATAATCATCTGGTATATCGTGTAGACAAGGTGGTTAGTCAGATGGAAGCTCGTACCATTGCTTTCATGGACTTGATGAACGAACCAAACGAAAAATAGAAGCCTATGTCACTGAAAAGAAGACAGAAAATATCTCCGGCCTTCAGCATGTCGTCGATGACCGACCTCATCTTTCTGCTGCTGATATTTTTTATGATTACCTCTACAATGGTATCTCCGAATGCCATTAAGGTCTTGCTGCCGCAGGGGTCCGAACAGACTTCGGCCAAACCGATGGCACGGGTAATCATCGATAAGGATTTGAATTATTATGGGGCGTTTGGTAATGACGACGAGATGCCGCTTTCGCTGGATGAAGTTCCTTCCTTCCTGCAAGAGTGCGCCGCAAAAGAGCCGGAAATGTATGTGGCACTTTATGCTGACGAGTCGATTCCGTATCGCGAAATCGTCCGTATCTTGAACATTGCCAATGAGAATCATTTCAAGATGGTGCTGGCTACCCGCCGCCCTGATAAACAGAATTAAAAGACAATACAGTGAAAAAAAGTAAAGTAACCGGAATAATAGGAACAGTGGTATTGCATATCCTTGTAATACTGTTGCTTTTCTTTTGCTCGCTTACTCGCCCGGAAATGCAAGAAGAGGGAGGAGTACCGGTTATGCTTGGTAATACGGAAACAGCTCAGGGCGATGCCGATCCGTTTACAATGACGGAGGTCGACGTATTGCCGCAGCCGGAAACTACTTCTGCTCCGGAGCCTGAAGTTACTCCGGAACCGGAGGTTAAACAGCCTATGATTACGCAGGATGATGAACCCTCCATTCAGGTGAAGAAAGAGAAACCGAAAGAAGAGAAGCCTAAAAAAGAAGTTACACCTAAAAAGAAGCAGGAAAAGAAACCTGAACCTGTCGTGACTAAGCCTAAGGAAAAAACGGAGGCTGAGAAACGTGCCGAACAAGAACGGGCAGCTGCTCAGGCTGCTGCCAGCAAGATTGCCGGAGCTTTCGGTAAAGGTTCCAAGATGGGCAGTAAAGGTACGGCCGGGTCGGGACAAGGTATACAGGGAAGTCCCGACGGAAATGGAAATACGGGAAAGACTTCGGGTGTAGGAGGATATGGAACATTCGACTTGAACGGACGTTCGTTGGGACCGGGTGGATTGCCTGTTCCGGTGTATAATGTGCAGGACGAAGGACGAGTGGTGGTTACAATCGTGGTGAATCCCGCTGGACAAGTGGTCAGTACAAGTATAAATAAACGGACTAATACGGTTAATCCCGCTTTGCGCCGTGCTGCGGAAGAAGCTGCACGCCGTGCCCGTTTCAATGCAGTAGACGGGGTAAATAATCAGAGTGGTACAATAACCTATTATTTCAAGCTGAAATAGAAAATTAGAAATGTGAATAATTAAATTCGTTGTAGTATGAAATCAATTTGTATCTTTTTGGCAGAAGGCTTCGAAGAAATGGAAGCCATGTTTCCGCTCGATATTATGCGTCGTGGGGGACTGAATGTGAAAACTGTATCGGTAACAGGTGAAAAAACTGTTGTCAGCTCTCATCAGGTTCCTATCGTTGCAGATATACTGTTCGAGGACTTGAAAGAAGAAGATGTAGAAATGGTTGTTTTGCCGGGTGGACTGCCGGGAGCAACGAATCTTGATGCTCATGCAGGACTGGATAAGTTGATTATGGACTTCGCTGCTGCTCGTAAGCCACTTGCTGCTATCTGTGCTGCTCCGATGGTATATGGAAAACGTGGTCTGCTGAAAGGCAAGAAGGCTACCTGTTATCCGGGTTTTGACAAATTCCTGGAAGGTGCAGAATATACAGGTAACATGGTAGAAATCGTTGATAACTTCATCTTGGGTAAAGGTCCGGGCGCTGCTCCAGCTTTCGGCTTTGCTATTCTTGAAAAGTTTGCCGATGCTGAAAAAGCTCTGGAAGTTAAAAAAGGAATGTTGCTTGCCTGATGAAGAAATATATCATTGTCGTAGCAGGTGGCAAAGGTTTACGTATGGGAGGAGATATTCCCAAACAGTTTCTTCCAATTAAGGGGAAACCTGTCCTGATGCGTACACTGGAAGTCTTTCATGCCTACGATGAGCATATAAATATCATATTGGTGCTTCCGGCAGACCAGCAGGACTACTGGAAGCATCTTTGTTTAAAATACGGGTTTACATTGCCGCATCGTATTGCCGATGGGGGAGAAACCCGTTTTCATTCTGTAAAGAACGGACTGGCTCTGGTAGACGATGCGGACAGCCTTGTAGGAGTACACGACGGAGTTCGCCCATTTGTGTCGCAGGAAGTGATTACTGCCTGTTACGATGCAGTACGCGAAAAGCAAGCAGTCATTCCGGTTATCGGCGTCGTAGAAACTGTACGCCGGCTGGAAACAGATGAGCAGAGCGTGACTGTACCGCGCGACCGTTATAAACTGGTTCAGACTCCTCAGGTGTTTACTGCTTCTTTGTTGAAGCAGGCATACGGACAGCCGTATACTTCTGCCTTTACAGATGATGCTTCGGTTGTAGAGGCTTTGGGGCATCCGGTATATCTGGTGCCGGGAAACCGTGAAAACATTAAGCTCACGACTCCGTTCGATTTAAAGGTTGCTGAAGTTTTGGTTTAAATAAATGTTCGATTTATTTACGCGTGACATAAAATATTTGCAGGGGGTAGGACCGCAGCGTGCGGCGATACTGAACAAGGAACTGAATATCTATTCCTTTCGGGACTTGCTGTATTATTTCCCTTACAAGTATGTCGACCGTAGTCGTCTGTATTATATCCATGAGATAGACGGAAATATGCCTTATATTCAGTTGAAGGGTAAGGTTCTTAGTTTCGAAACCATTGGAGAAGGTCGTCAGCGGCGCCTTGTCGGACACTTTTCCGACGGAACGGGAATCGTCGACTTGGTATGGTTTCAAGGGCTGAAATTCGTTATGGGTAAATATAAGGCCAATGAAGAATATATCGTATTTGGAAAACCTACAGTCTTCAATGGGCGAATAAACATTGCTCATCCCGATATTGATCCGGCGGAGGAACTTACTCTTTCGTCGATGGGGCTTCAGCCGTATTACAATACTACCGAGAAGATGAAGCGCAGCAATCTCAATTCGCATGCGCTGGAGAAGCTGATGAAGAATCTTTTCGGAGCACTTCAGAAAGACATTATAGAAGAAACTCTCAGTCCGCAACTGGTGGCACAGCATCGTTTGATGTCGCTTACGGATGCACTCTATAACATTCATTTTCCCCAGAATCCCGATTTACTTCGGAAAGCACAGTATCGTCTGAAGTTTGAAGAGTTGTTTTATGTGCAGCTTAACATTCTTCGTTACACTAAAGAAAGAAGAAATAAATTCCGCGGACTGGTATTCGGACGGGTAGGAGAGATTTTCAATACCTTTTATTCTCAAAACCTTCCCTTTCAGCTTACAGGAGCTCAAAAGCGGGTTATCAAGGAGATGCGGCGTGACATGGGTAGCGGGCGTCAGATGAACCGGCTGTTGCAAGGAGATGTGGGTAGCGGAAAGACACTTGTAGCCTTAATGACTATGCTGATAGCCTTGGATAATGGTTATCAGGCTTGTATGATGGCGCCGACGGAAATTCTTGCAACCCAGCATTATGAAACGATATGCCGCTTCCTTGCAGGTATGAATGTAAGGGTAGAATTGTTAACGGGAAATATAAAGGGAAAACGCCGGGAAGCTATATTGAAAGATTTGGTAACGGGAGATGTACAGATTCTAATCGGCACTCATGCGGTGATAGAAGATACGGTTAACTTTTCTTCGTTGGGACTGGTAGTGATAGACGAGCAGCATCGTTTCGGAGTAGCTCAGCGTGCCAAGTTGTGGGCGAAGAACACTTGTCCGCCTCATGTACTGGTAATGACGGCGACTCCTATCCCTCGTACGCTTGCCATGACACTGTATGGCGATCTCGATGTGTCCGTCATCGATGAGCTTCCTCCCGGTAGAAAGCCCATTCAGACTGTTCATCAGTTTGATAATCGCCGTGCTTCGATGTATGCTTTCATACGGAAGCAGATACAGGAAGGGCGTCAGGCCTATATTGTATATCCGTTGATTCAGGAAAGTGAGAAGATGGATATCAAGAACCTGGAAGACGGGTATATGCATATTTGTGAAGAGTTTCCTGAATATAAGGTAAGTAAGGTACATGGCAAGATGAAGCCGGCAGAGAAAGATGAGGAGATGCAGCGTTTTCTTGCAAACGAAACTCAGATTATGGTAGCCACTACGGTGATTGAGGTAGGAGTGAACGTACCCAATGCCTCGGTCATGGTGATAGAGAATGCGGAACGTTTCGGCTTGTCGCAGTTGCATCAGTTGCGCGGACGTGTAGGACGTGGAGCTGATCAGTCGTATTGTATTCTGGTTACCGGCTATAAGTTGACGGAAGAAACGCGCAAGCGTATTGAAATCATGGTGCAGACAAACGATGGTTTTGAGATTGCAGAAGCCGATTTGAAGTTACGTGGTCCGGGTGATTTGGAAGGAACACAGCAGAGTGGTGTGGCATTCGATTTGAAGATAGCCGATATCGCCCGCGACGGACAACTCTTGCAGTATGTGCGTGAGATAGCTGAACGACTGCTCGATGCCGATCCGAATGGGGAACATCCGGAAAATGCTATTGTATGGCAGCAGTTGAAGGAGCTTCGTAAAAAGAATGTGAACTGGTCGGTTATTTCGTAGTACATTTAAGAAGAAAGCGTTATGGCACTGACAGAAGAGGAAACGTACAAGGTGGAACGCTGGTTAAAACGCAAACATGTGAATGTGGAAGAGGTGGCTGGTTTTACATTTATGCAATACTATAAGCCTCGTCCCAGTAAATGCAAACCTTATTGGCGTTGCCTGTATGGATTGGGTGTGTTTATCTTTACCTTGAAGTCGGGTTTTGTACGTGGAACGCAACTGCAAGGCATGTGGTTGAATATGGGGCTTCGCCTGAATCCGGCTTGGATTGTGCAATATCTGCTGGCACGGAAGATTCCTTTTACCAATTATGAAACTCCCTTCAAGCAGGTGGATAGCCTGTCGGCAATTCGTACTTATGATGAGTTTTCAAAGAAAATGCGTTCGCGTCGCAGGTGGGGAATTTTTGAGTTGTTGTTTGGGCTGTTTATTTTCTTTGGGGCATGTTGGATGATTTTTGCAACTCCTCATGTATGGCTGGCGGGACTTTTAGTGTCGTTAATAGGAATAGCACATGTAGGACTTTCATTATCTACACTTTATCAGGGTATTTCTTGCCAGTATGCACTGAAGCTGGAACCGCAAGAAATGGTCTTGCTGCGGCCGGATGAAGATGAACCTGTAAAATTTGCTTATTCAGACCTTCGGAAGGTTAATTTCACGTCAGCACCTTTTGTGAGTCGCGAGTTTATCTCCTTCATCGAGTTGCTGGATGCCGATTTAGCTTATCACTGCTATCCGATAGAAAGAGTCCCGGTGAAAAAGTTCGATGAAATTGTTCTCATATTGAGACAGCTGGGGATTGATGCAACCAACTCTTTTTAAGAAGATGGCAGAGAAGATTATATTTTCAATACCACGCGGTCGCCGGCACGCTGAGCCATGATGCTCTGTGTTTCGTGCAGTTCTTTGTAATGTTTCATCACTTCCATGCAGCGTTGCGGGTCATTGGCTATCTCCGGATTGGCAAGTGCCTGAAGCGTATGTTTCATTTCTTCATCTACAATGGATAATTTAAAATCAAGTAGCAGTCGGGGTACCAGTTCATGCAGGCGTTCTTCATCAGTGATGATTTTCTGTCCTTTGGAATGATACTTGCTAAGCTGATAGCGGTCGCTGGCCAGGTCGACGGCTGCTTTGCTGATTTCAGGTACGGGATGTGCGATGAAATAATGTTCAGCCGTAAAGTTCTCATCGTGGATGTGCATTTCTGCTTCTTTCAGCATCCGGCGATGAAGCGCAACATGGAACTGCAATTCGTCTTCCTTTAATCCTTCTGCTATGTATTCGGTTACGGTAAGCGGTTGCTGTTCTCCGTTTTCATCTTCCATATAGCACATAATCTTTTCACCATATCGTACAATCATGCGCATCAGGTCTTCTTCCTTGGCGTAAAAGACTTTCTGTTCATTCCCTTCGGTTGGAATATACGAATTGTAGGTATCAGCCGGAATTTCATCAGGAACAGGCGAAGGCACACTCTCTTGTCCCATTGTTTCAACAGGAGGTAAGTCGGTTAAGATTCCACTTTCCCCAATATTTTCAGCAGGAGGAGGGGGAAGGGGAATGTCGCTGGCTGTTGCAAAAGGAGAAACTTCTCCTGTAGTTCCATACGGTTCGGGAGTAGAAGAAGTAGAAGCGATCGGCTTGTTGACGTTCGATGCTCCAGAAGCCAGCTGCTTTTCCCGATATTGTTTGCGTTGTTCTTCCTTGAATTTGTTTTCTCTTGCCTGTTCTATCAGCTTGGCAGTAGCTTCTACCAGGATCTTTTCCTCCATTTGTAGCAGTTGGCTGCACTCGCGTATATATACTGAACGTACGATAGCATCAGGAATTACTGAAATACTTTTTACGATGCTCGAAATCAGCGAGGCACGCTTGATAGGATCTTTACCCGCCTCTTCCATAAGCAGGTTGGTCTTGAAGCGGATAAAGTCGACTTCATGATCATTAATATACGCCTGATAGTCGGTTGCATTATGCTTTCGGGCAAAGCTGTCCGGGTCGTCACCGTCGGGCAAAAGGCAGACCTTGATGTTCATGCCTTCCTCCAGCAGCATGTCGATACCGCGGATGCTGGCTTTGATGCCGGCTCCGTCACCGTCATAAAGTACAGTTATATTGTTTGTAAACCGATGAATCAGTCGTATCTGGTCGGCGGTCAGTGCCGTACCCGATGAGGCTACTACGTTTTCTATTCCGCTCTGGTGCATAGAGATAACGTCGGTATATCCTTCGACCAAGAAACAACGATCCTGACGGACAATTGCCTGTTTGGCGAAATAAATACCATAAAGCTCACGACTCTTATGATAGATTTCCGATTCTGGCGAGTTAACGTACTTCATTTGTACGTTCTTGGTTGCAGAACTTAATACACGTCCGCCAAAGGCTACGACTTTTCCCGACAGTGTATGTACGGGAAATATTACACGTCCCCAGAAACGGTCGTGCAGTGTTCCGTTGTCTTTGCGGTAACACAGTCCCGTCTTCAACAGAAATTCCTCTTTGTAACCCTTTTGCAGGGCGGCTTTCGCCAATGCATCGGGGCTGTCTGTACTATATCCCAGTTGGAATTTCTTGATGATGTCGTCGCGGAAACCACGGCCGCGCAGATAGGTCATACCAATACGCTGGCCGTCGATGTTGTTATGGAGAACATCTTGAAAATAATCGGATGCAAACTGATTGACAACAAACAAACTTTCGCGCAGGCTTTGTGCTTGTTTTTCTTCGTTGGTCAGTTCACGTTCCTTAACTTCAATGTTATATTTTCGGGCAAGCCATTTCAATGCTTCGTAATACGAAAGCTGTTCATGTTCCATGATGAAATGAACAACATTACCTCCTTTCCCACAACTGAAACATTTACAGAGTCCTTTGCTCGGTGAAACACTGAAAGATGGAGTTTTTTCGTTGTGGAAAGGACACAGTCCGATATAGTTTACTCCTCTACGTCGGAGAGTAACAAATTCGGATACCACGTCTACAATTTGTGCGGCATCGAGTATGCGGTCTATGGTGGCTTGGTCTATCATATCAAGAGGCGAAAATAATAAAAATAACTATAATGTGCAATGACTTTCTGTATGCCTCTTTGTCGGATAAGAGCTATATGATGTCTTCAGCAGGGGTGATAAGCGTCAGAAAACAAAAGCAATAGAAGCCCCAAACGTGAAGTTGTGCATTGGCGTTCTCTTGGTGTATGAATGAACATTCCGGTTACCTTCTCCGTCTACCCATGAATTTTTCAGGTCGTAGGTCAAGCGGGGAGAAGCAAAATCGTAGTCACAGTACAAACGGAAAGCGGCATCTTCTTTATATCGATAGGTAAACGATATTCCAGTACCGATTTTATATGTTGAACTTTTACGTATACTCAGAAAGTCATCATCTACAAAACTACTATTCAACAATTCATCACGACTGATATCTTCCTGTTGCATGTAATATTCTACGTCCTCTTTATAGAATTGGTTATAAGCCGCTTCGCTTACAATACCACGGTCGAATATCTGAGGATTAATACGGCAAATGGAATTCAATTTAAAGTTGGCATTCATTCTTCGTCCTACGAGTAGTTTGCTTCCAATTTGAAAATGTCGGCTGAATGGGTATGAGAAATAGAGTCCTAAGTCTACATCAAGCATTCCAAGATGGTCCGATTCTAATCCATCGAGTAAGAACATGTTGACCGGAGCACCTTCTTGCAGGTCGCTGTCCATATCGAAGTTCTTCATGTTTTCGGCTGGTATATCCGCTATGACGGGCAGGGTGGCAACTTTCAGACGTCCTCCGGCTCCGATGAAAGCATTGAAAAAGTAGGCACCTTCTACGCTGACCACGGTTGCTGTTCCTACTTTTAGGCGCATGCCGAGGGGAGATCCACCTTCAGAATCGTACAATTCGGCAGTTCGTAATGTGGAGGGACCGGATGCAATACCCATATTGAAACTTAAGAAAGAAGGCGCATCATAGCGGTTGTAATCTGCATTTAAACTCCATGTGTCTATATTCTTTTGTTTAAAAATCAAGTCTGAAAGAAAATATCCCAGATCTGTAGAAATCATTCCAATGCCGGCACCTACCAGTACGTCGCCAATCCAGTGACGGTTGTTTAGCTGACGTGTTACTCCGGTTAGTCCTGCCAGTGTGTAGCCGCCTATACTATACCATGGACTTTTCATACCATATTCCTTGTGAAGAATGGTTGCGCACATGAAAGCCGTAGCTGTGTGTCCCGAAGGAAATGAATTGTTTGAAGTGTTGTCCGGGCGGGTTTCCTTGGTTGTATATTTTAATGTGTTTACAAATCCAGCCATCAAGGCAGCAGAGAAAACATTGCTTACAGCCAGTTCTTTCCAGGAACTGCGGCTTTGTACTCCAGCCAGTTTTAATCCCCAGGTTGCAGCAAGAGGAACGTATTGAGTATAATCGTCATATTTGTGATGAAATTCGGGTTTGAACCGATTGCGTAGTGTACGAAAATCACTGTTTTGCTTTTTGACAATCAACCCGGATACGATAAAAGGAATCCCCATATACGAGAATTCTCTGTTAAAACTTTCTTGAGCAGTTATATATATCTTCCTTTCAGTCGGGGGGATACTACTTGTTGAATCGTTGAAGTAGCAAGAAGACTCATCATTCATCTGATGAGCATATAGGGAAATGTTGCAGAACGACAGACAGAAAAGGAGAAGGAAAGTTCTTGATTTCATAGTATCCGTTATAAAAAGAATTCAAATCTATACAACGGAATTGGAGGAATGAAGGTTCACATTGTTTAGTTAAAAAACTTTGAATGAGGAACTTTTGACTTTTCCCTTTTGATTATGTACGAGAAGTAAATAGTAAAGTTCTTGGAATAGCAGTGAAATCTGGACACAATAAAAAAAGGAGATTGACGAATCAATCTCCTTTTTTGTTATACTCGAAATATAAATTATTTGATATTCGGGTTCAGTTTGTTCCATTCAGAGATAGCTGGAAGAACGCCCATTGCGATAACTTCGTCACGCAATTCGCACAAGTGAGCATAGCTCTTATCCAAAGCAGCCTGTTCTTCTGCAGTACCGTTCAAAGCAGCGCAGTGGCAACCGTCAGCAGTAATTGAAGTTTCCCAAGCCATCATGATGTGATCGTACTTATCATTTGAAATGTAAGTACCAGCCGGCCAGCGGAATGCTTTACCACCCATAGCAGCACCAATCATTTCGATAGAAACGTATGCCGGGCTCTGGAATGAAGAACGTCCACGCAGGTTGATGATGTTAGCACCACCTTTTGTTACTTTCTGCTGGATTTCAGCCCACTGTTCTTTAGTCAAAGCGTCAGTACCGATCATGTCGATCAACGGTTTGCCGTTAACTTTTGCAGTAGAAGCGAATACAGCCATCTGTTCGCCGTGGCCACCGTAAGTACGGCAGTTTTCAACAGCGTCCATAGATACGCCGAAATGTTTAGCCAATTCACTGCGCAGACGAGTAGAGTCCAAAGCAGCCAAAGTAGTAACCTGACTTGGTTTCAAACCAGAGTACAGCAATGTGATCAAACCAGTGATGTCAGCCGGGTTGAAGATAACTACGATGTGTTTTACATCCGGGCAGTACTGTTTTACGTTCTTACCGAATTCTTCAGCGATAGCAGCGTTACCTTTCAGCAGGTCTTCACGAGTCATACCAGCTTTACGAGCAGCACCACCTGAGTTTACGATATATTTAGCACCAGTCAGCGCTTCTTTGATATCAGAAGTGAAAGTTACGTTTACGCCTTCGAAACCGCAGTGGTATAATTCTTCAGCTACGCCTTCCAATCCCGGAGCATACGGGTC
>HF993178.1 GCA_000436795.1 Bacteroides sp. CAG:1076 | reverse complement strand
TCTCAAATTTACTTTTTAGCTATCTGTTTATTTTATGTTGATACTCCATTTTGGAATGTTGATACAATCTTTTATACTGAAATTGATATAAATCAGATTATAGCCAAGTATCTGTATTATGTATTAGCTAATGAACATTTGGAGAATTTGAATAAAGCAGGTGGAGTTCCAAGTTTGACACAGTCTATTTTAAATAAGGTTGAAATCGCAGTTCCTCCCCTTGAAGTGCAAGAAGAAATAGTTCGCATTCTTGATTGCTTGACCAAATTTGCTGCGGAGCTGCAAGCGGAGCTGCAAGCGAGAAAGGAACAATATGAGTATTATAGAAACAAGTTATTGTCATTCCAGAAAATAAAAGAAGCATAATATGGGACAATCATTAAAAGAAATAGCACATGACCTTTGTTCAGAAAAAAAGGTACAGTTGATTTATGCCTTCAATGGTGTAGGTAAAACTCGTCTGTCGCGTGAATTCAAAGAATTGATTTCTCCCAAGAGCCATGATGGCGAGGTAGAAGATTCAAAAATAAAGGTTTTGTATTATAATGCCTTTACTGAGGATTTGTTCTACTGGGACAATGATTTATATGCAGATTCTACAAGAAAGCTCAAAATACAACCAAATAGTTTTACCGATTGGATTCTTAAAGAACAAGGTCAAGAAAGAAATATAGTTACCAATTTTCAGCGTTATACAAATAACAAATTAACGCCTCGTTTTAATGAAGAATATACAGCAAAAGATGAAAATGATAAGGACATTACTGTCAAAGCATATTCAGAAATTATATTCTCAGTAGAAAGTGGCAATGAAGGCAAAATTGAGAATATAAAAATATCGAAAGGAGAAGAAAGTTGCCTAATTTGGTGTGTATTTTATAGTTTACTTGAACAAGTTATTGAAGTGTTAAATGTGGCTGAAGAGGCGGATAGAGAAACGGATCAATTTAATGATCTAAAATATGTATTTATAGATGACCCCGTAAGTTCGTTGGACGAAAACCATTTAATTGAGTTAGCTGTAAATATTTCAGAATTAATAAAGTCAAGCCAATCACAATTAAAATTTATTATTACTACACATAATCCCCTATTTTATAATGTGCTTTATAATGAATTTAGCAATTCCGACAAACGGTATAACTATAAGCCTAAACATTCAATAAAACGACGATTGGAAAAGATGAGCGACGGGACCTATTTACTTGTAGAACAATCTGTAGATTCCCCTTTCTCGTATCATCTTTTTCTATTAACTGAACTTGAAAAGGCTATAAAATCAGGTGAAATCAAGAAGTATCACTATAATTTCTTACGACAGATATTAGAAAAAACTTCAACATTTCTTGGATATACGACATGGAAAGAACTATTACCCCATGATGCACAGGAGGCATACTATAATCGTATTATAAATTTGTGTAGTCATGGAAAACATTCTGGAGAAGAAATCTCTTTAATTGATGATAACGATAAGAGAGTCCTAACCTTCTTGGTAGAAAACATTAAGACAACGTATCATTTCAAAGAACAAGCTAAAGATATTAATGAAAATGGCACAATATAACATCATAGCAGAATCAAATAATTTCATTGTACTTGATGCTTATACTAAGTATAATGAACTTCATGAGGCTTCTGTTGTGTACCAATCGGAAGCTAGTCTTGAACACGAGTTTATTCAAGACTTAGTGAATCAAGGCTATGAATATCGCCAGGATATTTCAACACCTGAAGCATTACTGGCTAATGTCCGTTTGAAAATTCAGGAACTTAACGATGTGGAGTTTACTGACAAGGAATGGGTACGATTTGTAGTTGAATATTTGGATAAGCCGGGAGATACCTTGATAGACAAAACCCGTAAGATTCATGATAACTATATCTATGATTTTGTTTTCGATGACGGACATATTAAAAATATCTATCTTGTTAATAAACAAGATATCGCCCAAAACAAGATACAGGTAATCAACCAATTTGAGCAGACTGGAGCTCAAGCAAACCGCTATGATGTTACTATTCTGGTCAATGGTTTACCATTAGTACAAATCGAATTGAAAAGGAGAGGAGTTGCTATTCGTGAAGCGTTCAATCAGGTTCACCGATATTCCAAGGAAAGTTTCAATAGCGATAACTCACTTTTCAAGTATATCCAAGTATTTGTCATTTCAAACGGTACAGATAGCCGTTATTTTGCTAATACTGTTGAACGTAACAAGAACAGTTTTGACTTTACAATGAATTGGGCAAATGCCAAGAATATTGCGATAAAAGACTTGAAAGATTTCACGGAGACATTTTTTCAAAAGAACACATTGCTTAATGTCATCTTTACTTATTCAGTCTTTGATGTAAATAACACATTGCTAATAATGCGTCCGTATCAGATTGCGGCAACAGAGCGTATGTTGTGGAAAATAAAAAGCTCATATCAAGCAAAAAAATGGTCTACGACTGAGGGGGGAGGATATATTTGGCATACTACAGGTTCTGGGAAAACTCTTACTAGCTTTAAGGCGGCACGATTGGCAACAGAATTAGACTTTATCGATAAGGTGTTCTTTGTGGTAGATCGCAAGGACCTTGACTATCAGACTATGAAAGAATATCAGAGGTTCTCTCCGGATAGTGTCAATGGGTCTGAAAGCACAGCAGGATTGAAACGGAATATAGAAAAGGATGACAATAGAATTATTGTCACTACTATTCAGAAACTTAATAACCTGATGAAAAGTGAAGACAATCTTCCGATTTATCAGAAGCAGGTGGTTTTCATTTTTGATGAGTGTCACCGTTCCCAATTCGGCGAGGCACAAAAGCAGCTGAAAAAGAAATTCAAGAAATATTATCAGTTCGGTTTTACTGGAACACCTATCTTTCCGGAAAATGCCAATGGCTCGGAAACAACGGCAAGTGTGTTCGGTCGTGAATTGCATTCGTATGTTATAACCGATGCTATTCGTGATGAAAAAGTCTTGAAATTCAAAGTAGATTACAACAATGTAAGACCTCGTTTCAAGAATATAGAAACAGAACTTGACGAGCATAAGCTGAGTGCCGCAGAAAACAAGCAGGCATTGCTTCATCCTGCTCGTGTCAATGAAATATCCCAATATATACTGAAGAATTTCAGAACAAAAACACACCGAAATCAAAGTAATAGCAAAGGTTTCAATGCAATGTTTGCTGTCAGCAGTGTGGATGCAGCCAAATGCTACTACGAAGAGTTAAACCGATTGCAGAAAAACTCGGGAAAGCCTCTGAAAATAGCTACAATATTTTCTTTTGCTGCCAACGAAGAGCAAAGTGCAATAGGTGAGATATCTGATGAAAATTTCGAACCTTCGGCAATGGCTCTCAGTGCGAAAGAGTTCCTGACTAAAGCTATTAATGATTACAATAACCTGTTTGGGACAAGCTATGGCATTGACAGCAAAGAATTTCAGAATTATTACAGAGACTTGGCCAAGAGGATAAAGAATAAAGAGGTGGATCTTGTAATAGTAGTTGGTATGTTCCTTACAGGTTTTGATGCTCCGACTCTGAATACTCTTTTCGTAGATAAGAATTTGCGTTTTCATGGACTGATACAGGCTTTTTCTCGTACAAACAGAATTTACGACTCAACCAAAACGTTCGGTAATATCGTAACTTTCAGAGACCTTGAAAAGCATACGGTTGATGCAATAAGATTATTTGGTGATGAGAATACTGCAAATGTAGTACTCGAAAAAAGTTACAAAGAGTATTTGGAAGGTTTTAAGGATATTGTTTCCGGTGAAACTCGAAAAGGATATATTGATATTGTAAAAGAACTGAGTGATAAGTTTCCTGATACAGACAAAATAAATACAGAACAGGATAAAAAAGAATTTGTCAAATTGTTCGGGGAATATTTGCGTGTGGAAAACATACTTCAGAATTTTGATGAGTTTACCACGCTCAAAGCTTTTCAGACTTTGGACATTAACGATAAGGAAGCTGTAGAGACATTTAAAAACGATTATTTTGTTACAGATAGTGATATTGCAAAAATGCAGAAATTGCAAATGCCGTCTGACAGAATCATTCAGGATTATAAATCAATTTATAACGACATACGGGACTGGTTAAGACGAGAAAAAGAAGGCAATAAATCAGAAAAATCAAGAATTGATTGGGATGATGTTGTATTTGAGATAGATCTGCTTAAATCACAAGAAATAAATCTGGATTATATCCTTGAACTGATTTTTGAACACAATAAAAAGAAGATGGATAAATCCTCTTTGATAGAGGAAATTCGTCGGATCATTCGGTCAAGTGTAGGTAACAGAGCCAAAGAAAGTTTGATTGTTGATTTTATCAATGATGCTAATCTTGATGCTATTTCTGATAAAACAGAAATTATAAAAGCATTTTTTGAATATGCACAGGCCAAGCAAAAAGAAGAAGCAGCTGACTTGATTGCAAACGAAAAGTTAAACGAAAGAGAAGCTAAACATTATATGGAGATATCTTTAAAGCGTGAATACGCTAGTGAGAACGGAACTGATTTCAACAACATTTTACCGAAAATGAGTCCTTTGAATCCCCAATATCTGACGAAGAAGCAGACCGTATTTCAAAAGATAGTTGCTTTTATCGATAAATTTAAAGGTGTTGGTGGTAGATTATAAGTAAGCATTCGAATAAATGCACCTTTCATACTTTGAGGTTTGGCTGTAACTTTGCCCTCGCAAATACAATCAGACCTCAATTTTATAATAGATTGTAGGTTACTAAATGTATACGGATTTTTTAACTAGCTTTCTTTGTTTCTTCTGCTATTATAGCATCTTCTATGTCAGTATGCAGCTTATGTAATTTACGAAAATTATAAATTTCGTAAATTAACGAAGTTGCAATAAGCATGACTCCTATCAGCATTATGTCTAGTATAATACCTTTAAACGTATATCTTAATAATTTACTATCCCAGATTAAAGCTACTACAGACACAATTGTAGACATGCTAAAATCTAGCAATAACATATTACGTGTATGCGATATGGATATCCGTAAACTATCCCGTATTTTTTTATTAAGTATTTTTGTAAGACTAAAAGATACTAACAAACTCATACTTATAGAAAAGACAATACCTAAGACCGTGAATAGCGTTTGCAGCACTATTGCATTGCCATTCACACCAGCAATAGCCAGTAATATAGCTACTCCTATTGCTAATGCTATACGTATTATCATTCTACTCATTCTCTAGTTCTCGTACTTCGCTTAAAAATTGCTCCATTTGTTGTTTTAACTGTTCTTCCACAATACGATTGGGAGCAACACACTGAACAGTAATCGATTTTTTTACTTTAACAGCTGCACCTGTATATTTGTTTCCCGTTTTAGTGCGTACAACTATACCGCTATCATTAGTTACATTTGTAGCAAGTGCACTCATAACGCGTTTGTATTCCTCAGTAGCCAACCCTTTACTTTTCCCTTTTATTTTCAGTACTAACTTGGCTTCTACAAGCTGATTTGCACGTATTTTTTCTAAATTAGCTGTGTCATTACCAAGTAATTGCTCTAAAATTCCATTTGTTATATTACCTAATCTTGCTGCAATTGTAGTTTGCTCACCTTCTGTTGGTGTTGTACTTACAATGCTACCACCGCCGACAAATTGAATGTCTTTAATATCACTTAATGGCACACCATCTGGTAATTTTGTCAACTCTGTAAATTGGAAAAGTTTTTCCCCTCTTACACTTTCAAGTAGCCAATTTATATATGTCTGAAGTCGATCAATGTTAATGTTTCCAGCTAAATTGGTAACCAGAAAATTATTATTTATAGCAAAATAGAAATGATCTTTATATTGGCTCTGACTAGGATTACCTTCATTTACATCTGCCATTGTTATTGTTGGTTGGTTGAATAACTGTTCATCCATAACGCCACCAGTGTCAGCTGGTATAACACGAAGCATCATACCGAATAAATATGCATTGTTAGGAGCCCATATAAAATTTGCCAACAATTCTCTATCAGGATCTTCTGCATTTAATGTCATACGACGTTGTGCTGCTATTGATCCAGCGGTTAAAACCTGTTGTAACAGCCCTAGTATACCAGAATGAGCTTCGGTAAGATTAGGATTCTCTATTCTAAATGCTCTTAGGGTAAGCTTTTTGGGAGGAATATTTGCCATACAATTATTCATTTAATAAGGACAAATATAAGAATAATACCTGAAAAAGCTACTTTTATATCTAGAAAAATGAATTAAAAAGTAGAAAATATCAATATATTTCCTATTTTTGTTCCTAGGAAATTATCCACGCAACCTTGTGCAAAATATTGCAAGAATCCGGTGGAGCAATAGCGGGAGATTACTTCTTTAGCTAAAAGATACATCAAAGATATTCAGCCACTTATCGTTAGATTACGATTCCTGGTGGCACCACTCAAAATCCTGATTCTTTCCGAATCGGGATTTTTTGTTTTCACACATACAACCCCGCACTTTCATAACTCAATCACCCCAAATACCTTCAACTACAGATTCGCTTTTTCTAAAAACAAACAATCGCCTTCAAAGCTTAAAATAACACCATCCATGCCCACAAAAGACTTCACAAGCACCATCAACCCTTTCAATTCAAGCAAACTCCATCTTCCACACGCTTAATAAAATCCCAGCCTCTGCTCTCATCCCGATTACATACCGGCACAGCAGTTTGCAAACAGACACAAAAAAAAGGTTTAACTCAGAGAGAAGAGTTAAACCTTTTCTGTCGGAATGAGGCGACTCGAACGCCCGACCCCTACGTCCCGAACGTAGTGCGCTACCAACTGCGCTACATTCCGATTGCAGTCATTTCTGATTTGCGGTGCAAAGATATGCATATTCTGAGAAACGGCCAAACAAATAAAGAAAAAATTTACATAAAATATTTTTCATCATTTCTTTCCCAAAATATTTGTATACTCCAAAAGTTTAATTTACCTTTGCAACCGCAAACGAGAAAAATTCTTTGCAACGACACATTGGTGCCATAGCTCAGTTGGTAGAGCAAAGGACTGAAAATCCTTGTGTCCCCGGTTCGATTCCTGGTGGCACCACTTTTACAAAACGAAAAATCATGAAAACCGCTGAAATACAGTTATTTCAGCGGTTTTTTCTTTATGTACTATCCGCAAAAATATGCAATCTGGTGCAATAAAAAATTGCTGATTCGGTGGCTTTTTTTGAGTCCCATGAAAAAGCCACCGATATGTACCATACTTCACTTATTCTCAACGATTTGCGTGAATCATTTTCAGGGATGAAATTCTACATTTGCATACCCTACTGAATGACGGATGAAATACAACGTCTGCTAAAGGCTTTCTTATCCGATGATAATGATTGTACCTACAGGCGGATAATAGTAAGAGAAACAAAAATCGGTGGTTTTTTAGAGCCGGCAATAATAAAAGCCACCGAATTTAACATTTCTCTCCAGCCATCCCCTCAATTCAGGATTGACGAAATAACCGAATGTGCAACTTCAAAAAGAAAATGATCATGAAACAAGGAACAATGAACATTCTATTTTTCGTTCTGAAAACAAAACTGCTGAAAAATGGCGAGGCTCCAATCCTAATGAGGATTACCATCAACGGGCAATATGAAGAAATAAGAATACAGAGAAGCGTTCCATTAAAGAACTGGAATCCGGCCAAGGGATGCAGCAAAGGAAAAGACAGGGCTTCCATCGAACTGAACAACTATATTTCCGCCCTCACTACACGCGCATACGAAAAGCACAAGGAACTGACCTTTGAATCGGCACTGATAACTCCAAAGACGATATTAAAGCGTGTGTTCGGAAAGGATGAAACTGTCCGGACGTTGCTTGGAACAGTCAAAGAAGAAATTTCTTCTATGGAGAAGGTTGTTGACATAGACTATTCTCCCGTCACCATCAACCGTTATAAGAATGTGCTCAGAAAACTTGAAACGTTTGTGCCACGTTTTTATGAGAAGGATGATATTACATTCCATGAACTTTCCCCTGATTTCATCAAGGCTTTTGATGTTTTCCTGAAGACAGAAGCCGGACTGTGCCGCAACACAATAGTCCGCTACATGAAATGCCTGAAGAAAATCACCAATATGGCAATAGCCAAAGAATGGATGCGGAAAGACCCGTTTTACGGATATAAGATGGAACAGGACGAGACTGATCCGGTATTCCTGACAAACAACGAGCTTCAGGCTATAATGAACAGGGAATTTGATATTCCGAGGCTGGAGCTTGTCAAGGACATCTTTTTGTTTGCGTGCTTCACCGGTCTGGCGTTCGCTGATGTATCCACATTGAGACCGGAACATCTGGAGCAGGACAATAACGGTGACTGGTGGATAAGAAAAGGACGTGTAAAGCTGGAGAGAAGAAGAAAGTCAAGTTCCATAGCAAATGTTCCGCTTCTTCCTGTTCCATTGGCAATACTGAAGAAATACGAATCACATCCGACATGTCTTAAACAAGGGACATGCCTTCCTGTTGTCTGCAATCAGAAGGCAAACAGCTACCTGAAGGAGATTGCGGACTTCTGCGGCATCAAAAAGAATCTGACCACGCATGCAGCCCGACATACGTTTGCTACTACCGTCACGCTGGCCAACAACGTTCCATTACAGGAGGTGTCTGCCATGCTCGGACATGCATCCACAAGAATGACACAACATTATGCAAGAGTCATGGACAGGAACCTGAAGGACAACATGAATATAGTAAGGAGCAAGATGGGGTTATAGAGATAAACGTATCTTATACCTTGCATAACCGTCTGTAATAATATACAGAGACCAGGCGCTTTCAAGATGAAGTCATCCTCATTTCTTGCAGCAAAGATAGTTGTTTTTCCGAATGATCGCGCAAGGCGGCCCCTGAAGGGGCTTGGTTGCCTGTGAAAAAATCTTCCTCTTGCTGGCGCAAGAGCGTATTTTTTCACGGCAAGCCTTGCAGCAATCATCGGAAAACGAACTGGAGAACGCACAAGAAATAAGAATGCCTACCCACGGGCAGGCCATGTATAACTCAATAAATGGAAGATTATGGAAGCGAACAATGTGGAAAAAAGGTTCAATGACTGGTTTACGGTGTCTTATGACAGGTTAAGAAATCTCGTTGACAGATACGGGGCACTGGATGAGGACAATTTTCATGACACTTATCTGTTTGTAAGAAAACAGGTGCTGAATCCGGAAAGGGAAATAACGGATTATGAAGCATACTTTATCGGATGTTACAGGAAAGCGTTCATGGCCAAGTTCAGGCTGGAAAGCAAATATGCCCATCCGGATGAATATTTCTTTCTTCGATGTGGGGAAGATGCGGATTTCCTTTCTCCGGATGACCTGAACAGCTGTGAAAAACTGGTGAAGGACATTCTTAACTTTATCAGAAGAAAGTTCTCCTATCAGGAATACAGGATGTTTACGTTGCGTTTTTATGAATCAGACTTTTCATTCAAGGCGTTGGGTGAATGTATGGGTATATCGGCAAGTGCCATTTCAGGAAAAGTAAACACGATCATGGATGCAGTACGGTCAAACCGGGGATTCTCATGGAGAAGCCAGATGCTGGCAGTAGAAGGATTCATATCCTAATCCGTTAGTTTATTGTATCACCCTTAAAACAGAAACTTATGGCACTGATAGTATATAACAAGGAGAACTCACGTCCGCAGCAGGTGGTTTATCAGGGGAAGCGGACAATCAACATGGACAGCAAGGGAACGGTTTACCTATCAAAGACAATGTCTATTGAACTGGGGATTCTCGGTGGAGGACGGGTTAATTTCGCACACGATGAGGATACGGGAGAATGGTATATCTGCCATACGACAGACAAGGACGGGTTCACTGTATGGAAAGATAAAAGGTGTGCCAGATTCTCTGCCGGATTCATCGTCAGAAGAATCATGCTTCAGGCAAAAGTGGAAAGGAAGACCGTACAGTTTATGATTGCCAAGGCTCCCATAGAGGTGGGAGGTACAGTATATTACAAGATTCTGCTTTCCAATCCGATTTTCAAATAGCAAGAAGAAGATGGCTCAGAAATATCCATTATCAGATAATGGTGATGGATTTTTCCGGGCTATGTTGTTCAGATTTTTACATCATACTATTTGGAGCATTAGGATATTGTTTTGTCAGGGCATTATATTGGCATAATACTATGTCCTGACAATATAATATGGGGGCACTATGTTATTG
>HF993177.1 GCA_000436795.1 Bacteroides sp. CAG:1076 | reverse complement strand
TTATATGTACAGGTCTTCCTTTTTTTATGAAAAAAATATTTCGATACAAATATATAACTTTTTTTGTTATTTTAAAAATAACTCGTACCTTTGTGTGCGTACACAAAGTGGATGTTGTCTATTAAATCGTTCGTATTTCAAGAAAATAGTATCCGTTTTGGCAGAAAGATTATCAAACTTATTATAAATAGTATAAAAATTATCTACAATGGGAAAAATTGTTACTTTAGGTGAGATCATGTTGAGATTGTCAACTCCGGGAAATACCCGTTTCGTGCAGTCTGATAGCTTTGATGTTGTATATGGTGGCGGCGAAGCAAATGTTGCTGTGAGCTGTGCCAACTATGGTCACGATGCATACTTCGTAACAAAGCTGCCGAAGCATGAAATCGGTCAGTCGGCTGTAAATGCACTGCGTAAGTATGGCGTTAAGACAGACTATATTGCTCGTGGTGGTGATCGCGTGGGTATTTATTATTTGGAAACAGGAGCTTCCATGCGTCCCAGCAAGGTGATTTACGACCGCGCTCATTCTGCAATTGCCGAAGCCGATCCTTCTGATTTCGATTTCGACGCCATTATGGAAGGTGCTGACTGGTTCCACTGGTCGGGCATTACTCCGGCTATTTCTGACAAGGCTGCCGAACTGACCAAGCTTGCTTGTGAAGCTGCAAAACGTCATGGAGTAACAATTTCTGTAGACTTGAACTTCCGTAAGAAACTTTGGACTAAGGAAAAAGCTCAGTCTATCATGCGTCCGTTGATGCAGTATGTAGACGTTTGTATCGGCAATGAAGAGGATGCAGAACTCTGTCTGGGCTTCAAACCCGAGGCTGATGTAGAAGGAGGTAAGACAGATGCTGAAGGCTATAAAGGTATCTTTACGGCAATGGCTAAGGAGTTTGGTTTCAAATATGTCGTTTCTACTCTGCGTGAATCATACTCGGCTACTCACAATGGATGGAAAGCAATGATTTATAATGGAAAGGAATTCTATACTTCCAAACATTATGATATTGATCCGATTATCGACCGTGTAGGTGGTGGTGACTCATTCTCAGGTGGTATTATTCACGGTTTGCTGACTAAGTCGAACCAAGGTGAAGCACTGGAATTCGCTGTAGCGGCTTCTGCTTTGAAGCATACTATTAACGGCGACTTTAATATGGTTTCGGTAGAAGAAGTTGAAGCACTGGCTGGAGGTGATGCAAGCGGACGTGTTCAGAGATAAATTAGCATAGAATAATAATAGTTGGTTATAAAATAAAAGATGGCAAAATTTGATAAAATCGCTGTGTTGAACAAAATCGGTTCAACCGGTATGGTCCCCGTATTCTATCACAAGGATGTAGAAATCGCAAAGAAAGTAGTTAAGGCTTGTTACGACGGCGGAGTGCGTGCATTTGAATTTACAAACCGTGGTGATTTCGCTCACGAAGTATTTGCTGAAGTTGTGAAGTTTGCAGCAAAGGAATGTCCGGAAATGGCAATGGGTGTAGGTTCTGTTGTCGATCCTGCCACTGCTGCTTTGTACATTCAGTTGGGAGCTAACTTTGTAGTTGGTCCGTTGTTCAACCCCGAGATAGCAAAAGTATGCAACCGTCGTTTGGTTCCTTATACTCCGGGTTGCGGAAGCGTATCGGAAGTTGGCTTTGCTCAGGAACTGGGATGCGATCTTTGTAAGATTTTCCCGGGCGATGTGCTGGGTCCGAAACTGGTAAAAGGAATGCTTGCTCCGATGCCTTGGTCTAAACTGATGGTGACAGGTGGAGTGGAACCGACTCAGGAAAATCTGACTGCATGGATTAAGGCAGGGGTATTCTGCGTAGGAATGGGTTCCAAACTCTTCCCGAAAGATAAAGTCGCAGCCGAAGACTGGGCTTATGTGACAGAAAAATGTAAAGAAGCTCTGGGTTATATCGCAGAAGCTCGCAAATAATAGAGAACGGAAAGTTCATTTTGTTTAAAGGTGTATAAAGCGAGAGGCATCGTGAAGTGTAAGCGTATACTTTACGATGCCTTCTCATTTTCCTTTTCATGGTTGCCGCAAAGCGAATTCGGATGTCGGCGGCTTTTCCGGAATTTCTCTCGACGTTTTTTGAAAATTTGTACAAAAGATTTTATTTTTTGTACAAAAAATAGTGACGATTCCCTGATGTCTTTTTTATATATGCTTATCTGAAATATCATTCTTGCCGGACTTCTCCGGAAAAAGGACAGAAAAGAGAGCTGTCTGTTGCCGCAAATTACAAAAACAGGGTAAGCAACGGAATGGTTACTACCGACAACAGCGTTGTGATGAACGTGCCTTGTGCCATAATGGTTTCTCCCTTTTCATACTGTATGCAGAACAATGTGCCATAAGAAGCTACAGGCATGGCAGCCAGCACTACATTGATGTTGGCAATGGTCGGGTCGACCTGACATAATCTTGACAGATACAGAATGAAAAGAGGAATGATAAACAAACGCAAGGCTGCCGTGAGATAGATGCTGGAAGTGCCCAACATGCGCCGGATAGGTATTTGTGCAATGGAAGAACCGATAATGAGCAGGGCAGAAGGAACGGTCATGTTGCCCAGCAGAGTGAATGGCGTGCTGATGACTTTGGGCGGCACCCATCCGGTTGCCACTATTAAGATAGAAAGATAAGAAGCTATCATGGCCGGACAATACAGCGTGTCCCATTTGAATTTCATTTTTCCCTGGTCGCCCGAGATGAAAAGTGTGCCGAAGACAAATATCAGTAAGGTACTGGGAAAATTGAGTATGCTGGCGTAGAAGACGGCGCTGGCCCCGAAAATAGAAGCCACGATAGGATATCCGATAAATCCTACATTGCCGAAAGCCAGCATGAAACTGTAGATGCCCCGGTCGGTTACTTTTACGGGAAGATAGCGTGGAAGCAGGAATCCGGCACCGATCAGTACCACATAGGTGGCAAATCCGACGATGAGCAGAGGAAGTATCAGGTGCTTGTCGGGCAGTGTGTCGCCCATTACTGACGAAAGAATCAGGCTGGGACATGCTACGTTGATGACAAAGACAGACAACTTGCGGTCGAAATCCGCATCCATCATTTTTTTCTTGCTTATGATGTATCCCACAACTACCAGTATGAAGAGGATAATCATTTGCGTTACGATTGCGTTCATATGCTTGTTCGATTTTTGTGTTTAGCTGTTTTCACAGGAAGCCGGGCAAAGTTAAGGATTATTTCAGCTCGTTGTTCCGCCTGTTTCCTTTGTTTCAAAAAATTAAATCCAGAGGAAACCGAAATGAGGCTGGAATCCTGTTTGTGTGAATATTAGTTTAAAAAGTTTTCCATATATCCATTTTTCTTATAAATTTGCAACCTAATTTTGGGGCGGTTATACCCGGATGATAAGAGAAGTAAGATAAAAACAACATAATTATGAGTAAAAAATTTACTGAATATTCGCAGCTCAACCTTTCTGAGGTGAACAAGGAAGTGCTGAAGAAATGGGATGAAAACGATGTTTTCTCCCGCAGTATGACAGAACGTGAGGGACATCCGTCTTTCGTATTTTATGAAGGTCCTCCCTCGGCAAACGGCATGCCGGGTATTCACCACGTGATGGCTCGTACAATTAAGGATACATTCTGCCGCTTCAAGACGATGAAAGGCTTCCAGGTTAAGCGTAAGGCAGGCTGGGACACACACGGACTGCCGGTGGAACTGGGCGTAGAAAAAGCGCTGGGCATTACGAAAGAGGATATCGGTAAGACTATTTCTGTTGCAGAGTACAACAGACATTGCCGTACAGACGTCATGAAGTTTACCAAAGAATGGACCGATCTGACTCATAAGATGGGGTATTGGGTAGACTTGGAGAATCCTTATATTACATACGACAACCGTTATATTGAAACTTTGTGGTGGCTGCTCAAGCAGCTTTACGGCAAAGGTCTGCTTTATAAAGGCTATACTATCCAGCCGTATTCGCCGGCTGCCGGTACAGGACTGAGTTCGCACGAGCTGAACCAGCCGGGATGTTACCGCGACGTAAAGGATCTTACGGTAGTGGCTCAGTTTAAGATGAAGAACCCGAAACCGGAAATGGCTGAATGGGGTACACCTTATTTTATTGCGTGGACAACAACTCCGTGGACTTTGCCTTCGAATACTGCTCTTTGTGTAGGTCCGAAGATTGATTATGTAGCCGTTCAGACTTACAACGGATATACTGGCGATAAGATGACTGTAGTTCTTGCCAAACCGTTGCTGTATGCTCACTTCAACAAGAAGGCTGAAGGTCTGGCTCTGGAAGATTACAAGCAGGGCGACAAACTGATACCTTTCAAGGTCGTAGGCGAATATAAGGGTACTGATCTGGTAGGCATGGAGTACGAACAGCTTATCCCATGGGTAAAACCTGTTGAAACAGCTGAAGACGGAAGCTGGAAAGAGGCTTCGGCTAAGGCGTTCCGTGTCATCCCGGGTGACTATGTAACTACCGAAGATGGTACAGGTATCGTACATATTGCTCCTACTTTTGGTGCGGACGATGCGAACGTAGCACGTGCAGCAGGCATTCCGTCGCTGTTTATGATTAACAAGAAAGGCGAAACACGTCCGATGGTAGACCTGACCGGTAAATTCTATTTGCTGGATGAACTGGATGAAACATTCGTAAAAGAATGTGTTGACGTAGAAAAGTATAAAGAATATCAGGGACGCTGGGTAAAGAATGCATACGATCCTCAGTTTACGATTGATGGAAAATACGATGAGAAGGCTGCTCAGGCTGCCGAATCGCTCGATGTATACATCTGCATGATGCTGAAACAGGCAGGTCTGGCATTCAAGATGGAGAAGCATGTACATAATTATCCGCACTGCTGGCGTACAGACAAGCCGGTGCTTTACTATCCGCTCGACAGTTGGTTCATCCGCTCTACGGCTTGTAAGGACCGTATGATTGAATTGAACAAGACGATCAACTGGAAGCCGGAATCTACGGGTAGCGGACGTTTCGGCAAATGGCTGGAAAACCTGAACGACTGGAACTTGAGCCGTTCGCGTTACTGGGGTACTCCGCTTCCTATCTGGCGCAGCGAAGAAGGAGAAGAAATCTGCGTAGGTTCGGTAGAAGAACTGTACAACGAAATTGAAAAATCTGTTGCAGCCGGATTCATGACTGAGAATCCTTATAA
Organism: Bacteroides sp. CAG:1076; assembly: GCA_000436795.1. Taxonomy (GTDB): domain Bacteria; phylum Bacteroidota; class Bacteroidia; order Bacteroidales; family Bacteroidaceae; genus Phocaeicola. The sequence goes on along the minus strand of HF993177.1, from coordinate 14,957 downwards.
GAAGCTTGGCTTTGTTCCGGGTGTATATACTAAAGAAAACTACGATAAGATTGACTTGCATCGTCCGTATGTAGACGACATTATATTGGTTTCTGCCAGTGGTAAGCCGATGAAGCGTGAAAGCGACCTGATAGATGTTTGGTTCGATTCGGGTGCTATGCCTTATGCTCAGTTGCACTATCCGTTCGAGAATAAGGAAATCGTAGATAACCGTTCTTATTATCCTGCCGACTTTATTGCCGAAGGTGTAGACCAGACTCGTGGATGGTTCTTTACACTTCATGCTATCGCTACAATGGTGTTCGACAGTGTGGCTTACAAGAATGTAATTTCCAACGGTCTTGTGCTCGACAAGAACGGAAACAAGATGTCAAAACGCTTGGGCAATGCTGTCGATCCGTTCGGTGCTATCGAAAAATTCGGTTCCGACCCGTTGCGTTGGTATATGATAACCAACTCATCGCCGTGGGACAACCTGAAATTCGATACCGATGGGGTAGACGAAGTACGCCGTAAATTCTTCGGTACACTGTATAATACTTATTCGTTCTTTGCACTGTATGCAAATGTCGACGGATTTACATACGCAGAAGCTGATGTTCCGGTAGCAGAACGTCCGGAAATCGACCGCTGGATATTGTCTTTGCTCAACTCGCTGATCAAGAATGTGGATGCTTGCCTCAATGACTACGAACCGACAAAGGCTGGACGTCTGATTACAGACTTCGTAAACGACAACCTGAGTAACTGGTACGTTCGTCTGAACCGTAAGCGTTTCTGGGGAAGCAACATGTCGACCGACAAGCTTTCTGCTTACCAGACTCTTTATACTTGCTTGGAAACGGTTGCCAAACTGATGGCTCCGATTGCTCCGTTCTATGCAGATCGTCTGTACATGGACCTGATAGGTGTAACCGGACGTGACAGCGTGGTATCTGTTCATCTGGCTAACTTCCCGGTTGCCGACGAAAGCCTGATCGATACAGAGCTTGAGGCACGTATGCAGATGGCACAGGATGTAACTTCTATGGTACTGGCATTGCGTCGTAAGGTAAACATCAAGGTTCGCCAGCCGCTGCAGTGTATCATGATTCCGGTAGTAGATGAAGAACAGAAACGTCATATCGATGCGGTAAAAGACCTTATCATGACCGAAGTAAACGTGAAGGAAGTCCGTTTTGTAGAAGGAGCTTCCGGCGTACTCGTGAAGAAGGTAAAATGCGACTTCAAGAAACTTGGCCCGAAATTCGGCAAGCAGATGAAGGCTGTAGCAGCTGCTGTAGCAGGCATGAGCCAGGAAGCTATTGCCGAACTGGAGAAAAACGGCAAGTATACGTTCCAGCTCGACGGTGGAGAAGCCGTAGTAGAGGCTTCCGATGTAGAAATCTTCAGCGAAGATATACCGGGATGGCTGGTTGCCAATGAGGGTAAGCTGACTGTAGCTTTGGAAGTAACCGTTACGGAAGAGCTGAAGCGTGAGGGTATTGCCCGTGAACTGGTGAACCGAATCCAGAATCTTCGTAAGAGCAGTGGCTTCGAAATCACTGACAAGATAAATATTGTCTTGTCGAAAAATCCGAATACGGATGATGCAGTGAACGAATATAATACTTATATTTGTAACCAAGTTTTGGCAAACTCACTGACATTGGCTGATGAAGTTGCTGACGGAACAGAATTAAACTTTGATGACTTCTCGCTTTATGTGAAGGTTACCAAATTGTGATATTGAACCCATAAGGATGTAATGCGCTGCGTTGCTCCTGCAAGAAAGCTCTCTTTCGGAAAAGAAGCTGCGCGGCGGATTTCAGACCTTAGACTATTATTAACTTTTAAACACTAAATCTTATGGCTGAAAAAACAAGATATTCTGACGCTGAACTCGAGGAGTTCCGTGCCATTATCATGGAAAAACTTCAGCTCGCTGAGCGCGACTATGAGAAATTGAAGAGCAGTATAATGAATGCCGACGGTAATGACACTGATGATACATCACCTACTTACAAGGTTTTGGAAGAAGGTGCCAATACGTTATCAAAAGAGGAAACAACTCGTCTGGCAGCTCGACAACTGAAGTTTATTCAAAACTTGCGTGCAGCATTGGTGCGTATCGAGAACAAGACTTATGGCATTTGCCGTGAAACAGGAAAACTTATTCCTGCAGAAAGGCTCCGTGCCGTACCTCATGCTACTCTGAGTATCGAGGCTAAACAGCATGGCAAGAAATAATTTGATGATAGATTTGTCATTCAGATAGGCGAAGTGGGGAAAATAGGGCTCCATTTATGCCTGCCTGAATGACAAATATGTTAATGAATATAGGTATTTATGAAGAAATTTTTGACACAAGGACGTCTGGCGGCTTTGATTGTTGTTGCAGTATTGCTGATTGATCAGGTAATAAAGATATGGATAAAGACGCATATGTATTTGCATGAAAATATCCATATAACCGACTGGTTTTACATCTATTTTACGGAGAATAACGGAATGGCTTTTGGTATGGAAGTGTTGCCGAAACTGTTTCTGACTTTGTTCCGTATCGTAGCTGTAGTGCTGATTACCTGGTATCTGCATAAAATTACTACGCAGAAGGAAAAGTTGAAAACCGGATATGTCGTGTGTCTGGCGTTTATTCTTGCTGGAGCAATAGGTAATATTATCGACTGTGTGTGCTATGGAGAGATATTCAGTGAGAGCACGCACTATCAGATTGCATCGTGGGTTCCGGTAGGTCAGGGCTATGCCGACTGGCTTCATGGTAGGGTAGTGGATATGTTTTACTTCCCGATTATTGATACACACTGGCCGGAGTGGATGCCCCTGTGGGGAGGTGAACGCTTTATCTTCTTCAGCCCTATTTTTAATTTTGCCGATGCGTCAATCAGTTGCGGCATTATCTGCTTGCTTCTCTTTTATAGCAGTTACCTGGGTAAGAATATGCATTCGAAAGATGTCAAAGAAGTAAAATGATGAAAAAGCGGACTGGTTGGTTATGTACTGTTGTGCTTCTGGCTGGAATGGCTGGTTGCGGCAAGAAGATTCCGGATGATATTATTCAGCCGGATGCTATGGAAAGTCTGTTGTACGATTATCATCTGGCTTCTACCATGAGTAACTCTTTGTCGTATACAGAGAATTATAAGAAGGATGCTTACTATAAGTATGTCTTCGAGAAGCATCATGTCACTGAAGAAGAGTTCGATTCGTCAATGGTATGGTATACGCGTAACAGCGATCAGTTGGCAACTATCTATCAGAATTTGCAGAAGCGTCTGGAAAGTGAGGAGAATCACATGAAAGTACAGGTGGCCAAACGCGATAATCAGATAGACGTTTCCATGTCGGGTGATACGGTCGATGTATGGCAGGACCGTACATTGTACTGGCTTTCGTCTTCTAATCTGACCAATAAGCTGGTGTTCGATTTGAAAGCTGATACAACGTTCAAGCCTCACGATGCTATGGAACTGACTGCCAACTTCCATTTTATGCCGAAAACGGGCCGTGCTTCGGGTAAGGCGATTATGGCACTTAACTTCTATTTTGACAATGACAGTGTACAGGGGCTTACTCGTATGATAACCAGTTCGGGCAGACAGCGCTTGTATGTGCGTGCCGATTCGGCTTTTACGATTCGCAGTATCAGCGGTTTTGTGTATTACATGGACGAAAAGAATCCGGAAACCAGTGTGCTGGTTGACAATATTCGTCTTACTCGCTACCATAATCTGGAAGAGGAAAAGGCAGAAATGGATACGATTCCGCATATAGAGCCTCCTGTGGAACAGCCGAAAGAATTGCCTAAGCCATTGGAACAGAAGGCTAAAATGGATGAAAAGGTGCAGGTTCAGCCTATGCGAAAAATGGAAAACCGCAAATGAAACGGTTTGCGACGCACAGAGTATACAGCTTGCTCACGGCAGAGCTAAAATCTTCTCAAGTACTGGAACTCGATGAAGAGGGGGGTGTGAGTGAGCTTTATCCGTTGACGGAAGAAATATGTGCTACCGAGTGGCTTCCCGGACTTGTTCTTCTTTCTCCGTTTCCTGTAGCTGTATGTCCAGGAGAATGCTTTGCCGATTTCATCAAACGGATGGAGGGTAATCTATTCCCTCATTCTGCCGTGCGGGCATATTGGATACATCCGTTTAATGTTTCGGCTATGGAGTTTGTAAAAAACAGCCGCATTGTCCTGTTAAAGTGATGGCTCAAAAGCAACTCTTCTTCGGAATTCGGCACAGACGATGGCGGTAGCTACAGCTACATTCAGCGATTCGCTTGTTTCACATCCTTGCGGATAATTGGGAATCAGCAGACGATGACTGACCTTTTGCGCAATCTGTTCGCTGATACCGTTTCCCTCATTTCCCATGATAATGATTCCATTTTTAGGAAGTGGCTGGGTATAGATATTCTCTCCGTTGAGGAATGTACCGAAAATAGGAATGTTTTTTTCAGAAGCCTTTCCGATGAAGTCGGATAAATTGCAGTAATGCAGCCTGACGCGGGCGATGGCTCCCATTGTTGCCTGTACGGTTTTGGGATTGTAAATGTCGGCAGTACCGTTCGAGCAGAATATATGTTCGATGCCAAACCAGTCGGCAATACGTACAATCGTTCCCAGATTTCCCGGATCTTGTACATCGTCCAGCGCCAGACAGAGAGAATTATTGGCTACATCTGCATCGAATTTGTAGTGAGGCTGATCGAAAACAGCAAGTACTTCTTGCGGTGTTTTCAACAGGCTTGCCCGTGAAAGCTCTTCGTGAGTGACTTCTATTGTTTCGGTAGCCAGCAGGCGAGGATGGCTTTGCAGCCATTGTTCCGTTGCTAATATGAGGCGGCATGAGAAATGACCGATTAGATCATTGACCAACTTGTTTCCTTCTGCCAGAAAGACTTGCTCTTCCTTCCGGTTCTTTTTCAACTCCAGCGAACGGATATATTTAATCTTGTTTTTGCTTAGCATGGGCTTTTGTGTATAAAATAACAAATATTCACTGACAAAGCTAAGAAGATATTTTTAATTATTGCCTATCTTTGCAGATAAATCTGCTTATTCCGGTTTGTTTTAAAATGAAGAAAACGACTCTTTTACATATCAGTCTTATGGGTATTGTCTTGCTGCTGGCAGGATGTTCTGTCAATAAATTTATTCCCGAAGGAAGCTATTTGTTGGACGATGTGAAGATTGAATCGGATAATAAGGAGATTAAGTCATCTCAGATGAACCTGTATGTGCGTCAGACTCCGAATGCCAAATGGTTTAGTCTGTTCCGCTTTCCGATGTATATATACAGTGCTTCGGGACTGGATTCTACGAAGTGGATTAATAAGTTCTGGCGTAAACTGGGAGATGCTCCAGTTGTTTATAGCCGGGATGCGGCCCGTGAAACGCAGGAGGAAATAGAAAAGGCCGTACGTAATATGGGATATATGGGAGCCGTTGTCGACTTGGAGGAAGAAACCAAAGGCAAACGTATGAAGGTTTCGTATCAGATTCATTCCGGTTCACCTTATATTATAGATCACATTGCTTACGATATTTCTGATTATAAAATACGTGATTTTCTGGAATCAGATTCGGCCAGAACATTATTGCACGAGGGAATGCGTTTCGATGTCAATACACTCGACGAAGAACGTCAGCGCATTACTCAGTATTTGCAGAATAGAGGATATTATCGTTTCAATAAAGATTATATCACGTTTCAGGCAGATACTATGCTGAATACGCATAAAGTAGGGCTCACGCTGGAACTGGCTCCGTTTCGTTCTCGCAAGGAAGACCAGCCGGGGGAGCATCGTCAGTATAAGATCCGTAACGTAAATTATATGCTGGATGCTGATTTTTCAGCACTTTCGGCCGAAGCTCTTCAGGAGTTTGATTCTATCCGTTCCGGAGATGTCAATCTGTATTATAAAGACAAGCTGTTCTTGCGTCCGAGAGTATTATCCGATTATAACTTTCTCACTCCCGGTAAGTTGTACCGAAGCAGGGACGTGCAGAATACTTACTCGGCTTTGAGTCGCCTTTCTATTCTGAAATATTCCAATATTCGCTTCGATGAAGTTTTGGATAACGACTCGGCTTATCTGGATGCTTATGTATTGCTTTCGAGAAACAAGAATAAATCTCTTTCGTTTGAGGTGGAAGGAACTAACTCGGCCGGGGACCTTGGAGCTGCAGCATCTGTTTCATATACACATCGTAACTTGTTTAAAGGTTCCGAAACGTTTACGATAAAGCTGAGAGGTGCATACGAGGCAGTGACTGGCTTGGAAGGTTATACCAATAGTAACTACATGGAATATGCAGTGGAGAGCAGTTTGAATTTTCCGGAATTCATGTTTCCATTCCTTTCGTCTGATTTTAAAAAGCGTATTAAGGCCACATCTGAAGTCAGCATGAAGTACAATTGGCAGATTCGTCCGGAGTTTGAACGTACGCTGGCTTCAGCAGGATGGAGTTATCGCTGGACACGTCGGGGAAAATCTACTCATCGCTTTGACTTATTGGATATAAACTATATCTACATGCCTTATACATCGCCCACATTCGATGATTATTTGAACCGAATGGATGAAGTCAATCCGTTATTACGTCATAGTTACGAAGACCTGTTTATTGTGCGCATGGGATATACATATACCTATAACAGTGCGGCTGGCGGTCGTCTTTCTGCGGGAAACCGGAATTCCTACTCCATACGTTTCAACATAGAAGAAGCAGGAAACCTGTTGTATGCATTTTCTCGTCTGATAAATAAAAATCCCCGATACGGAGAGGCGTATAAGTTGGCGAATATTGATTTTGCACAGTATGTAAAGGCTGATATCGATTATGCAAAGAATTTTGTAATTGATGAACGGAATTCACTTGTCTTTCATGCCGGACTGGGAGTCGCCGTTCCTTATGGAAATTCCAAAAGTTTGCCCTTCGAGAAGTTATATTTTTCGGGAGGAGCCAACAGTGTGCGTGGATGGCGTGTACGTTCATTAGGACCTGGCTCTTATCGTGGAGACGGAAATACGATAGATTACGTGAACCATACGGGAGATATTAAACTCGATCTGAATCTGGAATATCGTACTTTCTTATTTTGGAAGCTGAACGGCGCTGCATTTATCGATGCCGGAAATATATGGAACATACGCAATCAGGGTATTCAGACAGAAGGCGTGTTTAAATTTAACCGCTTTTACAAGCAGCTTGCGGTATCGTATGGCTTAGGAATTCGCTTCGATCTTGATTTCCTGATACTGCGTTTTGATGGAGGTATGAAGGCGATTAATCCGATGTACACGGGACGTGACCATTTTCCTATCATATCACCCAACTTTAAACGTGATTTTGCCTTTCATTTTGCTGTTGGATATCCGTTTTAATAATTATAATATGGAAGAAAGAAAAATTTATAAGAAAGAAGAATTGAAGGCTTTACGTGATTGGTTTGCCAGTCAGAATCTGCCTCAGTCTTTACAGGTAGATAAAGCAACCTATATTCCCAATCTGAAAGAAACAGTGGAACGTTTGTTTAATCAGGCGGAAGTGTGTTTTGAAAACCCCAAAATGCAAGGTTGTCTGATATTGCTGGAGAATATTAAGGCTAAGCTCATAAGCTGAATAATGGGAACAAGTTCCTGAACTAACGCTTTGAGAAGAATTATATCGTTTAAGAGGGCTGATTTCACAAACGGAATCAGCCCTCATTTTTATTGAACTTATGCATCTCTTTTGACAGCGATTTGTGAAAATGAGTACACATAATCTTGCTGTTTCCTTTAAGAATAGAAACATTTTTGCCAGATTCTCTCTCGCTGGTTGTATTATTTGATCCATAAAGCAAGCAGGTGTCGGCTACTTATACAGATTTAACCTCCTCGTCATTACCGGTTGTCGGAGTATAAGCCGGCTTGGGTTGAGGAATACTGAAGCTGGCATCTGCAAAAAGTTCGGCAAGACCGGAAATCTGCTTCAGGCGAAGCAGTTCATCACGGTCCATTCCTATATTTTTCATAATCCATTGGTCGGACATTCCCGCTTTATCCAGTTCGGCAACAATATTCGACATGAGTTCAATGTTATGTGTGCCTCGTGCACGATTATGGCGAATAGTAGATCCGATGCGGTTAGATAAGTCCTTGTCGATCACTACCACAGGAAGTAATCCCTTTTCGCGTTCATAAATACGCTTCGATGTCTTTAAAACGGTATACCGGTGAAATCCATCGACCAGGATATATTTATCTTCCGTTTTGTCGTAATAGCATACACAAGGCATGGTAAATCCATCTTCCCAAATAGACAATTCCAGCAATTTCATTTCGGGAGGAGCTACTACATTAGGATTGTAATCGTTTGCTACGACTTTTTCTACAGGGATAGCCTTTACATTATATACCGGACTTTTATAATCATTGTTTGTCATCGCCAAATATTTTTGTAATTTTCCATAATTTGATTTTTCTTACTGATTTCCTCTTTGGTAGGAGAGAAACCCATATATTTGCAGGCATGGTCATTGCGAAGTATGCAGATACACATTCTTTTATAGGTTGGAATTTCTCTGAATTCTGGAATGTCGACATCTTCCTGATACTCCATTTTGACAGGATGCTTCCGCGTATGATAGTTACTTTTGTCTACAACCTCAATTGGAATTTTTGCGTCAATCAGTTTCTGGATGACATCATCGCTGAGGCATCCTCCTTTCGTCCGCCAGAATTTGATGCTCACATCCAGGCGTCGTAAATAACCGTTTCGCGTTTTTTCCGGTAGTGTGGAAAGTAAAAAATACATAAACGATTTCCATGTATATCCTTCGGGCAGTCGTATTTTTTGTCGTGCCGTAGCATGTGTACTACCATAAATGGCCGAAAAGTTAACACCGTTTACACGTCCTACCATTTTTCCCCACGTATCAGGATCGATAGCCTTGTAGAGTGCCAGACTTTCTATCGCTTCGCTGATGAAAGGACTTGCCACCCGCTGCCGGTCCAGACTGACTCCTGCCTTGTAATACAGGTCGTATAGCGGATTATAATCCCATTTAAATTTACCATTGGCTGTCCATATATCTGTTGTCCGCCAGTCGTATATTGGATAAGCATTATAGATATCATTTCCAATCTTGGAGGTCCATATATACTTGTGGTATAAAATATTTTTGGGGACTTGGAAGATACAGCGCCAGCGACTGAAGCTTTCTTGCGTACGTATTCCCACCAGACAGCAAGTACGTGTTGCTTTTTTCTTTTTATGAAGCCACTGTGCGAAATAAAGCTGGAAGTCATAATCCCATGTTTCCGGCTTCAATTCCGGGAAGTCTTTAATGGTCATGGCATTTTTAGGCATCTTCCGGACCCATAAATCTTTCATTTCTTCATCCCACGGCCGCCAGTACGACTGATACATGGAGGTGGAAGTCGCTACACGGAATGGTAGGCAGATACGATAAACATCGAGTATGTCTTTGTTTTTTTCCAGAATCTGGTCCACAAAGTCGATTGTCATTTTATATTGTATTTCGTAATCCATGTGAAATACACCGATCTTACGCTTCAGATTGTTTCGCCGTATGTAATCGATACATAGGTTCAGCAACACGCTGCTGTCTTTCCCTCCGGAGAAAGATACATAAATGTTGTCGAATTCATTGAAGATTACGCGCAGGCGTTCCTGAGTTAGTTCGTAGACATTTTTAGGCTTCTGAGCTATTTCTTTCATTGTATCTTCTGCATTTTGATGTATAGTTTCCAACTCTTTATCACTTCAAATCCCTTTTGGGCAAACAAATGCTGATGAGGAGTTTGTACAACAGCCAGTAATGGCAGCGTACTTTCTCCCTCGTCTGCAACAATTGCATCAAGCAGTGTCCCTATTGTTTCGTTATGACCTTCAGGTCCTGCATAATAGTTGTTGATGATATGTCCCTTCTTGCGTAAATCCAGTGGAATAAATCCTGCCACTTTACGCTTTTCTACTGCAATATACCATACAAACTGTTCTCCTGTTTTAAATGGATATCCGTTGTTGTATTGCAGAACTTTAGGATTCATCACCAGCGGTCCTACCAGTTGATATAGTCGTTTGTCGGTTCCTTGTAATTTAAGTATTTGAATCATTGCTAATTATTTATGCGTACTTAGCAAAGATACTTAAAAAAGGTCAGACTTACAATTTCTGATCAGAAATCAGCCGGGCAATACGTGTCTTGCTTTGTGCTCCCTTTGTCAGGAGATAAACATGTTTGTATGCATCGCGGTTCAGCTCCGTAGGCGAACCGTTTATCAGAATGATATTACGGTCGTTGGCAAATTTCAGGATTCCGTTTACGTTGTTAGGATGCAACTTACCGATTTCGTCCATCATACAGTGCAGTTTGAAATCCTTGAATTTCTGCGAAGCACTTTCCTTGAATACGTTCAGCAGCATGATATTAATCATGGCTTTTACCAGAATATCCGTACCTTCCGAACCCACATTCGACAACTTTTCCACGAATCCGGTATCGTTGTTGTTTTCTACGATGCGGAAACGTAGCTCAAATGAGTCATACAACCGGATTTTATCGTACCGGTAAGCATGCATTTCCTTGATGAAATCGCGCAGCAAAGCAATTGCTTCCTGCTTGACCAGTTGCTCATTTTCACTCGAAAACAGGTTCGTGCCCGGAGTAAGATCGTAAGCATGTTCGTTGTAATACTTCTGTATAGCTCGCAAGGAATTGACCACTCGGTTACTACTTTCCTCCACTTTCATTTCAATCCGTTGGATAACCCCGACAAAATTGCAGGTCTGGAATCCCTTGTTGACCTTGTTTATCAGGTCGTGGATGTCGCTTTCCGAGGCAGTCAGCATCGACGTATCCATGCTGATACGCTTGAATATGTCGGAATGTTCATTGTTGATACGACGGACAAATTCACTGATTTTATTCTCTTCCACGAAGTCGTGCAATTCATCGGCAAAACGTATGTACTCCCAGTCCTCGTTGAACTTCGTCTTAAACTTGAAGGTATTGTCCTCGTCGAAGTGCCCTGTAAAGAGATTGACTTCCTTGCGCAGGCGACTCTGCAATTGCATATACTGATTTTCCATGCGTCCCAGTTCCTCAATCAGCTCGATACAGCTTTTCTGTACGGCGACGTCCGTATCCGGACAGCTTCCCGGTCGGAAAATATCCTGATGAGGTTTATACCAGTCGTAGGCCGGAATCTTTTCGTAAGCTTCCAGATTGCTGGAGAATACGCGCACGTTTTCTTCCGCTTCATGCAGCGTTTTACCAAGTTTGTCAATTTCCGTTTGCAAGGCACCTGCTTCCTTGCGAAGCACTTCCTTTTCATTGTCGAGCAAACGTTTCTGTTCGTCATATTCACGTTTCCATTCCGGAATATGATCCATCAAGTCGCGTTTGTCCTTTTGGTACTCGATAAGTAGAGTAGCATGGTCTTTGATAAACAACAGTTCCTGCTCGATGTCCTGTAACTGTTTGGCAATGTCTTGCAGGCGTTCTGTATCAGCACCTTGAGTATGAAGCTCTTTCTGCATTTCGTTTTCGTAGTCTGCCTTGACCGATGCGATACGCTTCTGCTCCTCTTGCTCCTCTTTCCGTATGGTTTCTGCCTGCTCTGCCTTTTCATTCGTCAGGTTCTGTTGCAGACTGTTCCATTCCTGCTTCAGTCCATTCAGTTTATCCGTTTTTTCTTTGTTCAGATTATTCAACTTGTTTTCTATCAGTTTCAGTTCATTTTGAGCCTGAACTTTTTGAGCTTCCAGTTCGTGCAGTTTCCGTTCCCTCTCTTCTTGAGCCTTTTTCTTCCAGTTTTCTAAGTCGAGCATGTCCTGCTGATATTGTCTTTCCAGCTTTTCCAGTTCATACTCTTGCAGTGAGATTACATCCTTCTGCTCTTTTATCTTTGGCTGATATTTGCCTTTCAAGGCCTCTTCCAACTCTTCTTTTTCCTTTTGCAGGTGAGCAATCTCGGATGCAATCTCTTCCAGTCGGCGTATGCCCGCTTCTTTTTCTTTCTGATAATCGTTGATAGACTTGATATGACGGTCTATTCCAGCCAGATTGATGGAAATGCCATAGAAAGACTCGCCGTTGTCGTGCAACTGAGGCGATAATCCTGTTTGCCAGAGAATCGATTCATCGCACAGCTTACCGATGTTCTCTTCCCAGCCCGGTTTGTTGTCCTTCAGCCAGCCCTGCAATGTGTTGCGGCTGTTCTGCAAGAAAGTTTCCAGTTCGTCGACACGCGGTTTCAATTGCTGCTGTTCAGCCTGCAACCGGACAAGCGCATCGTCTTTTTCTTTCATGCCGTTTTGCAGTTCACCTTCCCATTTCAAGGTTATTTCCTTGATAATGAGCTGAGCATTGTCGATACGGTTCTTTTTGCTCATGTGCATGCCCGTATACGACTGTATGCGATGTTTCAGTTCTTCCTGTTCGGCTTCGAAGAAAACTTCCTTGCGGCAAAGCTGCATCTGATAGTCGATTGCCGTCAGTGCACTCTGTTTCTCACTTTTCTCCGGATGCAATTGTTGCGAGAGCTGTTCGTATTCCTGATACAAAGCTTCCGTAGCAGCTTCATGGCGTCGGCGTCCTTCCTCGATACGCGTATTGTATGTGTTATTCAATTCATCCAGTTGCTTGAGCTTTGCTTCGTGAATTTTGTTCCACTGCTCGTCGAGGCTTTGGATAAGCGATTTGTATTTTGTCGATATCTCCGTATACTGAGAAGTCAGGATGCGCTGCTCTTCCACCAGTCCGTCCCGGCGGTTTTTCCATTCTTCCTTTCGGGCAGAGCGTTCCATTACCTGCTCTATCTGCTGGCGGGCGTATTCTTTTTCCTTCTTTTGTGCCTTTTGCAGTTCATTGTTCAGTACGGCAAGAGTTTCCTGTAACTTGTCGCATCGTTGGCGCGACTGTTCCTGTAACTCCTGACGGCGGGCTATCAGTTTACCCCGTTCGTTTTCGGCATATATTTTCTTTTCCTGCCATTGCGGCAGAGCCTCCTGAGTTTTAATAAAGGCAGCAACCAGTTCGCGACAACCCTGTGCCAAAGCCGTCTGCTGTTTCGATACCTGTGCCGAAAGCAGCGTGATTTCTTTTGCCTGCTTTTGCGTTTCCCGCTTCTGGAACTCTTCGATGTCGTGCAGGCGGACTTCAAAGTTTTTCAGATGTTCCTTGTAGTTATTCAGGTCGATAGCCGTTTCATCTTCGTTGATGGATGAAATGATTGTCTTTTTGATAAACTCTGCATCAAGTTTAGAGTTCAGCAACACATTCTGGATGGTACGCGGAATGTTCTGGTACTGCTTGCTTTCCATCAGCGAATATTTTTTCATGTCTGGAGAAACTCCGTTGCCATAAAGAATATTCCTGTATTCATCGAACGTATAGATAATGCGGGAATAGTCCACATTCAACAGGTCGAGCTGCATACGTATGCGGTCGGCTCCGGAATACGCCGTGCGTGTTTCCGGATCGATAAAGAACTCTTTCCGGTAAGGAGAGTCTATAAAACGGTAACTGACACGGTTCATCGACTTGAAGCTGAGTATGCAGAAAGCACCGTTTTCGGTAGCTACTTCGTAAACAATGTACGAGTTGGCATAAGGGAAATAATATTCCGTATAGCTTTGTTTCTCTACCGGAATACCCAGCTTTTGTGTGTCAGCATTATAAAAGAAGAGGATAGAGCGAAGCACGGTACTTTTTCCTACACCCTGAGTCCCGATAAAATGCACGTTTCCGTCCAGATAAATATCGTCAGCATAAGGAATGTTCGCACTATTTATAAAGATGATTCTATTCAGATTTCTCATTGTCTTGGGTATCGTCGTAAATGTTTATACTTTCAATCAGGCGCTCCAGATAGTTCCAGGAGCTCATAACCTTATAAGTGTTGGTCTTTTCGTTTTCCAGTTCCAGAAAAGAGTCACGCGTAAGCTGGCGTATCATATTTTCCAGTACCTCCTTACGTACATCCTTGTCGGAGAAGTGCTTTCGTATTCCGTCCAGTTTATTCTGCAGCATGACGTTGATGTTTGCCTCTACCAGTATCTGTTCCGGCTGGAAACGATAGCCCGGACCAAATGTTTCATCGTAAGTCTTGAACAAGTCGAGTACGTCAATCCAGTAATAGGCACGCAGGATTTTCTGTTCCAGTGTGATGCGTGGTTCCGTGCGTGAAAAATAAAAGTATTCATTGCCTCGCTCCAGTGTATATCCTATCTGGGCAAAATAAACAGACAATGCCTCAAAGTCATCATCTATCATGTCATAGAGGTTGCGTATATCTTCATTTGTGCTGTTCGAACTGATGAACTGTCCTTTCTGCAGATAGTCGAAGATGGCAGCCGTATGGTCGGGAATTCTTATATTTAGTTCCATGTTTTTGTTTTATTCTTTTCAGACTTGCTTTAATTTGTACTTCAATAAATAGTTGCAATTTATTTATTGGCAGCACGATATGTGTTTATTGCATCGGGTAGATGCGAGCATATTCATAATTCTTGTATACACCGAACTCGTCTGTAATGCGAAACTGCGATTCATAAAGTGACACAATTTGGCAAAACAGTGTAGTACGTTCTTCTTCGTTTACCTCTCTGCGGAATGAATAGCGCATCAGGAACGAGAACAAATCCTCCGGCTCTGCCGTAGGATCTTTCCATATCGCTTCGGTTTGTGCCTGAATATAATCGCCCACCGTTTCCTCCAGATTGATACTTTCCTGATACATGGCCTGTGAAGTCAGGTCTTCTTCGCTGAAGGCGCCAGCCTCGTTGCTGCGTATCGTTTCCCGGTACTGAAGATTCTTTATTACTTTCAGAATGATGGGGCGTGCCTCGTCCGAGTTCAGGAAGTTGAGAGATAGTTTGAACGATGTAGGTGTTGTTCCCTCCAGCTCCACAAATAAGATTGATAATCAGATTATTA
>HF993176.1 GCA_000436795.1 Bacteroides sp. CAG:1076 | reverse complement strand
GTGGGACTTATTGCTATTGTTGAGCTGCAATACGTATGGCTTGTCAACACATATAAGCTGACCAAGGAAAGTATTCAGATGAAAGGGGAGGAACTGTTTCCCGAAGCAGCCTTGCAAGAGGTTTTCCTGCGCGTGTCTAAGACAAAGAAAGACTCCACGGTTACTATGAACGTCAACTTTGATGCCGAGAAAGACATGGAAACTATGTCTACCCCAGGTCAATGGCTGATGAGTTATATGCATGTTTCGTTTCAGGAAATTGCTCTGAAAGATTTTAATCGTGATGTTTCGTTTATGGATTTGGATTCGATTTATGCGCACATGCTCGATTCGATTGGCTTTCCTGCTGCTGTTGCGTCGTGTATTGTCGACTCAACCGGCCGTATAATGAAGGCCTCCAGTCAACTGGATATACATGGCAAAGGCGTATTACGAACTTCTCCCTTGCCGATCAGTTTTGACGGAACTCGCTTTCTGCAAGGAGTTATCACCAATCCGTATCGGGTAATTTTCCAGCGGATGACGTTGCTTTTGCTTGCTACCGTGCTGATCATGGTCTTGGTTATAGCTTGTATCATTTATCAGATACGCATTATTCTCCGTCAGAACAAGATTGCCAAATTGCGTGAAGACTTCTCGTATGCCATGATTCATGATATGAAGACACCGCTGAGTTCCATTCTGATGGGTACACAGATACTTGAAACCGGAAAGCTGGATGCCCAGCCGGAAAAGAAAGCCCGTTATTTCCGGATATTGAGAGAAGAGGGAGAGCATTTACTCTCGCTGACAAACAAGGTGCTTACCCTCTCCAAACTGGAAAATCACCAGTTGAAGTTAGAAAAAGAAACATGTAGCCTTCGTCCGATGCTGGAAGACCTTGCCGAGAAGTATAAGGCAAAAGCAGTGAAGCATATTGTCTATAAATGGAATTTGCAGGCAGATACCGTTTATGCGGATGAAGAGTTTTTGAAAGAAGCGCTCAGCAATCTGATTGACAATGCCGTGAAGTATTCGGGTGAGGAGGTTGAAATTACATTCTCGTCGGGAAAGCTTTCGAACGAATATTATATAAAGGTACACGATACGGGCTTCGGAATTCCCCTGAAAGACCAGAGTAAGATATTCGAAAAGTACGAACGTGCTTCGGCATCGGGCAGAAGCCGGTATGGAGGTCCGGCTGGCTTCGGGCTGGGACTGAATTATGTTTTGCGGGTAGCTGAAGCTCATGGTGGCAAGGTTACGCTGGAAAGTATCGAAGGAGAGTACAGCGAGTTTACTATCTATCTTCCGGTTGAAGAAGACATTACTGGAAAGACTTGCCCGAAGATTGACAATGAATAATAACAATGAAACGATGATACGATTATTGCTGGTAGAAGACGATGCCAATCTGTGCTACATCATACGTGGCGGACTGGAGGATATGATAGGTGGTTACGAGGTGATGACGGCCGACAATGGGGAAACCGGATTGAAAATATGGAAGGAAGCGCATCCCGATGTGATTGTTGCCGATATCGAAATGCCGGTGATGGATGGATACGAAATGGTAAGACGTATTCGTGAAACGGATGAAGTAACACCTATTCTGTTTACTTCCGGTCGTGTTTCTCCCAAGGATGTGGTGAAAGGTTATGAGCTGGGAGTGAATAATTATATCAAGAAACCTTTTCTTGCCGAGGAGTTGAATGCGCATATTCTTGCTTTGCTGAAGCTGACTAAAGGAATAAAGTCGACAAACGAAGAAGATAAATTCCATTTTGGCCAGTCCTTTATATTCGAAGCCGGACATGCCTTGCTGAAACAGTCGGGCGGGGAAGAACGGACGCTTACCGAACGTGAAGCTGCGTTACTGCGCCTTTTGTGTGAGAACAAGAATAGAGTTGTCAGGCGTGAGGCCATTTTAGATCGCTTATGGAATACAGATGACGATTATTTTGCTTCGCGTAGTCTGGATGTATTCGTTTCGCGCTTGCGAAAGTTGCTGGCATCCGACAGTACGGTACAGTTGAAAACGATAAAAGGCGTAGGACTTATGTTGGAAGACAGCCCTGCGCCTGAAGAATAAATATAAGAATCCTGCTTTGATTTAAAACGATAAGGCAGGATTCCTTTTATTCGGCATTTTTCTTCAGCCATTCCATTCTTCGCTGGTCGGGAAGATGGGTTACTTTGAAGTGCTCGAATTTCACGTTGAATCCTTCGCCGTCGGGGCAAGCACCCATCAGACCAACCTGAACAGGTGTATTGTCTTGCAACCACGCATTTCGCATCATCACGTAAGTCTTGTCGTCAAAGGAATAGAATACCTCTACGGCATCCAGTCGTCTGACAGCCTTTATCCAGATGTAAGGCACAGGCTTGTCGAGTGTAATGACACTCCAGTCGCTTGTATGGTGAGTGACAACCGTACTCAGATTGAATTTTCCGTCGACGAACTCAATACCGGTCTTAATGTAGTTTTCCTTGTCGATACGGAGCATCAGACCCGCCTGGTCGAAACGAACCTTATAGTCGCCGGTGATTTTTACCTTCACTTCAAATTCCCCTCCATAGGTTGTATAATAAAAAGGAGCATCATCTACAGTGAATCCGTAGTGAGAAATTCTCCAGTAGTCACTATGCGGAGTGACAGACATGCTTAAAGTGTTGTCTGTTATCTCCCAGTTTTCCGGTTCATTGAACCATTGCATTTTTTCCAGCGTCTGCGCCATCATGGCTTGTGTACTTATAAAAGTGAGAGCTGCTAAAAAGAGCTTTTTCATAAACTTGTAGATTTATAATGTGAAACTTTTTCTATTATTTTGCAAAAGTAGCTGTCCCTGTGGGAAGCATCAATACTGATAAATAACCAATTTTCTTTGTCCTTTGGCGCTATGAACATAAAGACAACACTGAATAATGAACTGCTTGCACAAGATTTTGGCACAGAAGCGGATCTGAACCTGTATTTGGCACGCTATAAGCAAATAGCTTTGGCATATGCTGAAGTCGAGAACTCGATAGCTGTCCTGAGTGATATGGACTCTAACCGGAGCTATATCTATTATGGAAAAGTGGGAGAGTCTTTGGGGATAGCCTTGCAAGGAGCGTATCATGTCATCAATTCAATTTGGGAAGAAGATATATTTAGCCGGATTCATCCCGATGATTTGCTGAAAAAGCATACCCGTGAATTGCGTTTCCTGCATTTTCTGAAAAATATTTCGGGAAAGCTGCGTAGTGATTATTACCTGGAAGAGTATCTCCGGATGCGCGATGGCGGGGGAAAGTATTACCTGGTTTTGCATCGAATGTTTTATGTGATAGCACAGGATTCCGGGAATATTTGTCTGGCTTTATGCCTTTATAATTTGGCCGACGGACCTTTACGGGGCAGCGGAATAGTAAATTCTGCTGACGGGAGCCGTATGGATATCGACACGTACGATTGCTCGGACTTGCTTTCGAAACGGGAAAAAGAAATTCTCTTGTTGATAGGAAAGGGAAAATCGAGTAAGGAGATAGCCGATGAACTGTCTGTCAGTATACATACCGTTAGTCGTCACAGGCAAAATATCTTGCAAAAACTACAGGTAAGTAATTCGGCTCAGGCTTTTGGTGTTGCGTGCGAATTGCATTTGCTGTAACTGTTTGCGAAAGGATATGGGGAAGATGGAGGAAAAATGTCGAGGTGTTGTGTAATTTTTCTGCAGGAGTCTTTCTATTGTTTTGTACAAAACATCGGGAAATTTGTACAAAGTTTAAAATGTTTTGTACAAAAAGAGAATCACTTTTCATGGCCTTTTAGTGAAGAGGTGAGAGCCTTTTAAAAAAATGTCGGCTTTTTAACAGAAAAAGTTAGCGGTTTCTCGTCTAAAATGCTTAACTTTAACGACTTAATTGTGCGAGCTTATGAAGAAGCTGTTCTGTTTATGCTATTTGACTCTCGTTTTAGGTGGAGTGCTTCCGTGGGTAACTTCCTGTTCGGGCGATGATGTGGAGGATACTGTATCTGTGCAAGAGGTTCCTTCCGATATATCGTTGTTTGTATCGGGACGTTTTTCCGGAGCTATGATTGAACGGATTTCACGGGTAAGCGAGGGGGATGCAGGATATCATGTTGTCCTGTCGAATAATGTAGAAGTAAATTTTACCAAGGATGGTGTCTGGACAAAAGTAAGTTTCCCTGATGCGGGAATGCAGATTTTCGCTCGTAAGTTTTTGGGGGAGATGTACGACTTTATGGAGGCAAAGTTTGGTGAAATTTCAGTTTCTGCTGTTTATGCAGTCAAGGAAGGCGTCAGTGCTGAACTGAGTGACGGCAGAAGAATGGTCTTCCAGCATGAAGGAAATCGTTGTCTGGGCTATGAGTATAGTGTTGAAACCGGGGAAGAGTATTTACCTGAGAAAGTGAAAGATTGTATTCAGCAAGCATTTCCGGATGGTACAGTTACTCGGATAATTCTGGGTTCGGAAGTCTTGGATGCTTCTATGCTGGCTTACCGGGTATGGGTCGACGATACTTATCTGTTTCTCTTTAATAAAGAGGGGGAGTGGACTTCGGTGAGCGGAGAGTTTGAGCGGGTTGCCGCTGGCAGAGGTGATGAAATGCTTTTCCCTGCATTGCCGCAGACGGTCTTTAGTCTGCTGCCTCAGAGGGTAATGGAGGAAGTCGGAAAATATGAACCGGGTGCACGGATTACTTCTGTCGTCCGTGATAAAAAAGATTATTATACCTTGCAGGTGCAGCCCGATAAGGCACTTTGCACATATGAGGGGAAGAAAACTTTTGTCATAAAGATAGATAAGGTTCAGGATTTTCTGGAAAACTATTTTACTGAAGTACATCAGTTGACCATATCGTGGAATCATGACTATAATCATCCGCTTGTTTCTGTTACTTTACCCAATGGATTCAGTTTCTTGTTTAATGGTAATTATAAGTGGTTGCGTATAAACGGAGGTGGACAGATATGGCCGGATTCAATGTTTCCATTGCTGCCTTCCGGCATTATCTCGTATTGGAAGAATACGGCGGCCGATGTTGGTATAACGGATGTGGACAGGAAGGATGGAAGTTATCATGTGTTGCTGATAGACGGTACCCGGTGGCTATTTAATGCTCACGGGGGATTTATGAAATATGAAACAGTAAAGTAAAAACAAACGGAGGGTAAAATAACTTTTATGTTAATTACCCTCCGTTTGTTTTTTTATAACTTGTCGGTATGTTCTTCATTTTCCTTAAACCAGGATGCGTACATCAGATAGCCGTTTGCTATCTTCTGGTTCAGTTCTTTACTTTGCTGCGGATCTACTTTCTTTATAAATTTGGCTGGAACACCGCCCCAAAGAGTATGAGGTTCGATGACTGTATTGGCTAAGACCAGTGCTCCGGCGGCTACAATAGCTCCTTCACCCACAACTGCATGGTCGAGCAGGGTAGACCCCATCCCGATCAGTGCATTGTCGTGTACGCAGGCTCCGTGCAGAGTGACGTTGTGCCCGATGGAAACGTCATTGCCGATTTCTACGGTCGACTTCTCGTAAAGTGTATGCAGGACTGTTCCGTCCTGAATATTTACGCGGTCGCCGATACGAATTGAGTTCACGTCTCCGCGTAATACGGCATTGAACCATACGCTGCAATCCCGTCCCATGACGACATCGCCTATAATCGTTGCATTGTCGGCGAGATAACAGTTCTCGCCAATTTGAGGAGTGAATCCTCTGACTGATTTAATTAGTGCCATATTATCTTGCTGTTTTATATTATTTACGTAAGCTGGATGTTGCATCTTTCAACCATTCCTGCTCGGGAGCCGTCAACATAGGAGACAGTACTTCAAAAACATGTCGGTGATAGTCGTCGAGCCATGCCGTTTCTTCTTGTGTCAGCATGTCTGTACGAATGGCTTCTTTGTCTATCGGGCAGAGGGTGAGAGGCTCAAATTTATAAAAGGCGCCGAACTCTGTTTCACGGGACGGTACTACAAGCATTGTGTTTTCTGTCCGGATGCCGTAACGTCCGGATTTGTAGATTCCCGGTTCGTTGGTAATGGTCATGCCGGGGCATAAAGGAGTCGGTACATGGTTCATTCGAATCTGATGAGGCCCTTCGTGAACATTCAGGAAATGTCCTACACCATGCCCGGTACCGTGTCCGTAATTGATACCTGCTTTCCACATGAACTGTCGTGCCAGCACGTCGAGTTGTGTACCGCAGGTGCCTTGAGGAAACTCGGCTCTTGACAAGGCAATAAATCCTTTCAGAACCAGTGTGTAGTCGGTTTTTTGTTCTTCGGAAACTTTACCTAAGGCGATGGTTCTTGTAATGTCAGTTGTTCCGTCCAGATATTGTGCTCCACTGTCGAGCAGAAGGAATCCTTCGGGTTGCAATGTTACATCTGTTTCAGGTGTTGCTTCATAATGTACGATAGCTCCATGTGCCTGATAGCCGGCAATCGTATCGAAACTGATGCCCTGAAAATGCTCCTGCTCAGCTCGCAACTCATATAATTTACGGTCGACGGAAAGTTCGGTTTCCTTACCTTCTTTGACAGCCGCTTTCAGCCATTTCAGGAAGCGCACCATTGCTACGCCATCTCGTTTCATGGCTTGATGAAATCCCGCTATTTCTGTTGGATTTTTGATTGCTTTCAATAAGCGGACGGGGGAGGGGAGAATATCGACATGTGCAGAAGAAGCTGCTGCGCAATAAAGCGTATAGTTCGTTTCCGGTGAGAGTTGTATGCATTTCCCTGAATAATGTAGCAGATCATTCTCTATTTCTGTGTAGTTCTTGGTACGCACTCCGTTTTGTTGGAGATAACAGCTGATTTCAGGGGTGAGCTTCTCGGGCAGGATATATAAGGTTGCGTCAGACTGAGTGATAAGCAGGTAGCTGATGAAGACCGGATTGCAATGCACGTCGTTGCCTCGCATGTTTAAAGTCCAGGCTATTTCATCGAGGGCAGAAATCAAGATGCCGTCAGCTTGATTGTGCAAGATGTTTTCTCTGATTTGAGTCAGCTTGGCGGAACATGACACTCCGGCATATGTTTCTGGCAGGATAAACGGTACGTTGAGCGGCAGGGAGGGACGATTTTCCCATAACGTTTCGAACGGATCCTCTACGGAAACAAGTTCCAGGCCTTGAGAAACGAGTGATGCACGGAGACTTTCGGTCTCGTCTGTCGCATTAACCCAACCATCTATGCCCACCTTTTCTCCTTTATGCAAGACATTTCCTAACCATTCTGCAATAGATGGTGTTTCGGGCAGCCTGTCTTTGAAGAGTTTGATGCCTGTTTCTTCTAACTGATCGGCTGCTTGCAAAAAATATCTTGAGTCTGTCCAGAGCCCTCCCTCTTGAGTCGTGATGACAACTGTTCCGGCCGAACCTGTAAATCCGGATATCCATTTACGTGATTCCCAGTGAGCCGGTACATATTCTCCGGAGTGCGGATCTGTGCTCGGCACAATAAAAGCCGATATTCCTTGTCGCACCATGAACGTGCGCAGTAAAGCGATTCTTTTTCTTATCTCTTCTTTCATATAAAAATACGTTTTGTCAAAGACTTACTATAAAAAGCAAAGGTACGATTTCTAAGGTATTTTCGATAAAATCTATTGGAAAGTTTTGTAAATAAAGAAAGTATGTGTAATTTTGCGCCGCAATTCGACTATCGAATAATTTAATAACAACATACTTTAATTTTAAAAACATGATTGTAGTACCAGTAAAAGAAGGCGAAAACATTGAAAAAGCGCTGAAAAAATTCAAAAGAAAATTTGAAAAAACAGGTGTTGTAAAAGAACTGAGAAGCAGACAGCAGTATGACAAACCGTCTGTTTTGAAAAGACTGAAAATGGAACGTGCTATTTACGTTCAGAAAATGCACCAGGTAGAAGAATAATAATTCTGCAAAAACTTTGAATTATTGAATTCTTTTTCATAAATTCGTTGCTGAATAATTAAGGCGATGCTTTTTTTATGCTGAAAGAATCTTTTTTGAAATATCTTCGTTTTGAGAAAAACTATTCTGACGATACAATTGTTAGTTATGGTACGGATCTCTCGAAATTTGAAGAGTATTTTAAGACGGTGGATGAAAATCTGGATTTCGCGGCAGTTGATGCGGATATCGTTCGTGGGTGGGTTCTCTCATTGATGGAGGGTGGCTGTACGGCAACTACTGTAAATCGGAAATTAAGTTCACTTCGTTCTTTTTATCGTTATTTGCTGCGTCAAGGCGTTGTTTCGGTTGATCCGTTGATGAAAGTGACGGGTCCGAAGAAAAAGAAGCCTTTGCCTGTTTTTGTAAAAGATGCTGATATGGCTCGCTTGCTGGATGATACGGCGTTTGATGCTGGGTTTGAAGGTGTTCGCGATCGCTTGATATTGGAAATGTTTTATGAAACGGGTATTCGACGTTCGGAGCTAATAAACTTAACGGATGCGGATGTTGATTTGTATGCTAAGCAGATAAAGGTAACGGGAAAAAGAAATAAGCAACGTTTGATTCCTTTCGGTGATGAGCTGAAGGAGGATATAGAAGCTTATCTTTCTGCTAAAAAAGATTTTTTGCCAGATGGTGGGGGGGCATTTTTCGTGCGGAAGAACGGAAAAGCGTTGTATCCCTATCTGGTATATCTCTTAGTGAAACGTAATCTTTCGAAGGTCGTTTCGTTGAAAAAAAGAAGTCCGCATGTCTTGCGACATACTTTTGCAACCTCGATGCTGAATAACCATGCAGAACTGGAGGCGGTGAAAGAGTTGCTGGGGCATGAGAGCTTGACAACAACGGAGGTTTATACTCATACGACTTTTGAAGAGTTGAAAAAAGTTTATGAACAAGCTCATCCTAGAGCGTAAAGAAAAAGGAGGTATTTATGGAAGTAAGAATTCAATCAATTCATTTCGACGCATCTGAAAAATTGGAAGCTTTTATTCAGAAAAAAGCAGAGAAGCTCGAGAAGTTTTGCGATAATATAAAGAAAGTAGAGGTGTCTTTAAAAGTAGTAAAACCTGAAACAGCAATGAATAAGGAAGCTGGTGTACGCGTCTTGGCGCTGAATACAGAGTTTTACGCTGAAAAGGTAAGTGATACATTTGAAGAATCAATAGATGTGTGCATGGATGCACTATCTAAACAGCTGCTGAAATCGAAAGAAAAACAGCAGGGTAAATAAAAAAATCGCGAGAAATATTTTGTGATTAGAAAATTATATCTAACTTTGCAGCCGCTAAGTCGCGGAGATTGTGCGGCTGTAAAG
>HF993175.1 GCA_000436795.1 Bacteroides sp. CAG:1076 | reverse complement strand
AGACGTGTGCGTATTTCCTTTAATATTTCCGTTGCAATGATACGCTGTTTGTTATCCAAATGCTCTTCTACATGTGCCAGCCATTCGTAGAGTTCACTGATATCCATGGTAGAAAGCTGATAGATATTCTTGTCGTGAATACGGAAATGAAGAGCCTCTTTATTCAAGCGTGCACCTTTACATTCAGGACAGACATCCGTTTTTGCGAACTGGTCGGCCCACTTCTGCGCTGTAGCCGAAGCATCTTTCTCCTGCATCATCTGAATGTATTTCACGATACCTTCGTAAGTGACGAAGTAATCCGACGAAGCATGTATCAGCGAACTCTTGATTTTCAGACGCTCGTCTGCCCCGTACAGGATTTCATTGATAGCATCTTCCGGCAGTTCTGATACCGGAGTCTTGAGAGTCGCTTCATATTTTTCGAGCAACGCTTCTATCTGCCAGAATATCATCACATTCTTATATTTACCAAGTGGTGCAACAGCCCCCTCGTAAATGGAAAGAGAACGATCCGGAATAACCTTGTCAACATCAATCAGATTGACATATCCCAAGCCCTTGCAGCGCGGACAAGCTCCTTGCGGAGAGTTAAAAGAAAAGTTATGCGGAGCAGGTTCCCGGTAAGAGATGCCCGTAACCGGACACATCAGTCGCTTGCTGTAATGGCGGACACTTTCTGTCTGGGCGTCAAGAATCATCAGTAATCCGTCGCCCTGCTGCATGGCAGTCGTCACACTCTGCTTCAGACGCTTCTCCTCTTTCTCAGTAACTACCGTTTTATCAATCACCACTTCAATGTCGTGATTCTTATATCGGTCCAACTTCATGCCGTGAACAATCTCTTTCACTTCGCCATCCACCCGCACATACAGATATCCCTTCTTGCGGATTTGTTCAAAGAGCTCCTTGTAATGTCCTTTACGGGTACGCACCAGAGGTGCCAGAATATAAATACGCTTCCCCTTATAATCCCGATGAATCAAGTCGAGAATCTGTTCTTCCGTATATTTTACCATCTTCTCACCCGAGATATACGAGTAAGCAGTACCGGCACGTGCAAACAGCAAACGCAGATAATCATAAATTTCGGTCGTAGTTCCTACGGTAGATCGAGGATTTTTATTGGTTGTTTTCTGTTCTATGGAGATAACAGGACTCAGACCTGTTATTTTATCCACATCCGGCCGTTCCATTCCTCCCAGAAAATTTCGGGCATAAGCCGAGAATGTTTCAATATACCGTCTTTGTCCTTCGGCAAAAATCGTATCGAAAGCCAATGAGGATTTTCCGCTTCCACTCAATCCGGTTATAACCGTCAGACTGTCACGTGGAATCTCCACATCTATATTTTTCAGATTATGTACACGTGCTCCTTGTATACTAATCGTTTCTTTTCCGTCTTCCATATCCTTAAAATCAATCATATCTTTGCAAAGATAATGCTTTTTTTTGTACTTTTGCCACTCAACAAATACAATCGAAAATGAAGTTTATCCATATCATCTGCCTTTCGCTGGCTCTTTCCGCCAGCTGTCTGGAAGCAACGGTATCGGCACAGACCGGAACCGGATATTTTTTACATACCGTAACCAAAGGACAAAGCTTGTATTCTATTGCCAGCATGTATAATGTTTCCGTCGATGACATCGTGCGTCTGAACCCGGGAAGCCGTGAACAGATACGTGCCGGAGAAGCACTGAAAATACCACAA
This sequence comes from Bacteroides sp. CAG:1076, assembly GCA_000436795.1. GTDB lineage: Bacteria > Bacteroidota > Bacteroidia > Bacteroidales > Bacteroidaceae > Phocaeicola. Next base: position 9,432 of record HF993175.1, on the reverse strand, counting down.
ACGCATTACAGCAACGAAAGTGGACAGCAATTTCATACCATCCAAGCTGGTGAAACACTCTATCAACTGACTGTAAAGTATAAAGTCAGTGCCCAGGCTATCTGTAAAGCTAATCCGGGATTAAGTGCAGCAAACTTCCGTATCGGTCAGGTTATTGTCATCCCTGCTCAAGATAATAGTACAGCCCAGCCGGTACAAACCGTACAGCCGGAGCCTTCGACCAAGAAAAATGAGTGGAGAGACATGCACAAAGTTGAAAGAAAAGAAACTATCTTCAGCATCAGCCAGCAATATGGTATCACTCAAGAAGAACTTATCGCCGCTAATCCGGAGTTGAGAAACGGAAAACTGAAGAAAGGAAGTTTCCTTTTCATCCCTTATTCCCAGTCGCAAGAACCGGCAAACAACACTCCGTCGGTCCAAACTACTCCCAGCAATGAGGAACTCTTTAAGGAAAGCTCCACCAGCAAAAAGCAGATAAAGACCATAAAAGTAGGAGTCATGCTGCCCTTCTCTTCCGGCAATCAGGACGAACAGTCACGTATGGTAGAATTCTATGAGGGATTCCTCATGGCAGTAGACAGCCTGAAACACCAGGGAGTATCTGCTGATATTTATACATACGATACAAAAGGGACAACAATCGGAACAAATGCCATCCTGTCTCAAAGTAAGCTCAAGGACATGGACATCATTTTCGGACCGGCACGGCAGTCATCAATAGCTCCTGTAGCCTCATTTGCCGAGAAGAACAATATCCGTCTGGTCGTTCCTTTCTCCCCCAAAGTTGATCAGGTTTTCAAGAACCCCAATATCTATCAGGTGAACACACCACAATCTTACCTATACTCAAAGGTATACGAACACTTTATCCGCAAGTTTGGAAAGACCAATGTCATCTTCCTTGACGACGGCAGCGGAGATAAAGAAAAAGCAGAGTTCATCAAAGGCATGAAAAACGAGCTGAAAGACAACAATGTCAAGTTTAGTCATATACAACTGGGCAGCGACATTGATCCGGACCGAGTCATTGCAGCTATGGATACGCTACGGGAAAATATATTCATTCCTACCTCAGGACGAAATACAGCACTGACACGCCTGCTGCCTCATCTCATGCTTGTCCGCCGCGAACACCCGGCCTTTAACATGCATCTGTTCGGCTATCCGGAATGGCAGACCTATACACAGGATTTTCTGGCTAACTTTTACGAACTGGATACATACTTCTATTCATCGTTTTACACCAACAACCTGTTCCCTGCTGCCATCAACTTCACTCATGCATACCGACGCTGGTACAGTAAAGATATGTCGAATACATATCCTAAATACGGAATGTTAGGATTCGACATAGGATATTTCTTCCTGAAAGGGCTGGCACAGCAAGGCAACAAACTGGAAGAAAACCTGGATCGTGTACAAGTTACTCCGATACAAACAGGCTTCTGTTTTGAACGTGTCAACAACTGGGGAGGATTCATCAACCGGAAAGTATTCTTCGTACACTTTACCAAAGATTACGAACTGATAAAACTTGATTTTGAATAACAACTACATGAAAAAGCAATCTATTATTGCATTATTTAGCTTATTATGTTTGTCGGTTGGACTGCCCGTGCACGCCCAGCTGCAAGACCAGCGTCATAATCTGGCCATTGGTGTGAATGGCGGCGTAAATCTTAGTTCAGTCAGTTTTGATCCAAGCATCAAGCAAAAGACATTCCTCACTCCCTCTTTCGGACTTACTGTGAGATATATCTCAGAACGCTATTTTAAAATGTTCTGCGGTATACAGGGAGAAATCAACTTCTCACAGAGAGGATGGAAAGAAAATATTGATGACGGAACAGAAGATACTTATCAACGCACCATGAATTATGTGGAAGTTCCCTTAATGGCACATCTTGCTTTCGGTAAAGACAAGGGACACGGTGCACGATTCGTGCTCAATCTGGGACCGCAATTCGGTTTTCTGCTGAGTGAAAATGAAAAGAAAAGTGAAGCATTTCATCCTAATGAACGCCCTAACGGTGTAATCTGGCAATATGGAAAAATGGCAGAAGTAAAGTTCGATTACGGAATAGTAGGCGGCATAGGTGTAGAAACCCGTACAGGAATCGGCAATTTCCTGATCGAAGCACGATACTATTTCGGTCTGAGCGACTTCTATCATAGCACCAAGAAAGACCCGTTCTCACGTTCGGCACACTCATATATTGCCGGACGACTGACATATTTATTTGATTTGAAGAAATAACGCTATTCTATTTATTCTTAACTGTAAACAGAAAACGGATAAACTCTCCGACTCTTATTATGATTATGAAACTCATCTCATGGAACGTAAACGGGCTGCGTGCCTGCTGCGATAAAGGTTTTCGCGAAACATTCAAGACACTGGATGCAGACTTTTTCTGTCTGCAAGAAACAAAAATGCAGGAAGGACAACTCGATTTGTCTTTCGAAGGCTATACCTCCTATTGGAACTATGCCGAGAAAAAAGGCTACTCAGGTACCGCTATCTTTACCCGCCACCAGCCGATTGCCGTCACTTACGGTCTGGGAATCGACGAGCACGACCATGAGGGACGTGTCATTACGCTGGAAATGGAAAACTTTTATCTGGTGACGGTGTACACCCCAAACTCGCAGGATGGCTTGAAACGCCTGGATTACCGTATGACATGGGAGGACGACTTCCGGAAATATCTGCAACAGCTCGACCAGAAGAAACCGGTTCTTGTTTGCGGCGACCTGAATGTGGCACATAAAGAAATCGACCTGAAGAACCCGAAGACCAACCGGATGAACGCAGGTTTCACCGATCAGGAACGCGAAAAGTTCCAGACCTTGCTCGATGCAGGCTTTGTCGATACCTTCCGTCACTTCTATCCTACTCAGGAAAATATCTATTCGTGGTGGTCGTACCGCTTCAAAGCACGCGAAAAGAATGCAGGGTGGCGTATTGACTACTTTCTCGCTTCTGCACGCATTGCCGACAAACTTCAGGGCGCAAAGATACATACTGAGATATTCGGCTCCGACCACTGTCCCGTAGAAGTCACAATCAACTGGTAAATCCGCAAAAAAAATGAAAAACGACGGCTTCACCTTGCGCAAGCGCATCCGCAGTTTCAAGTACGCCTTTCACGGCATATTCCTGCTCATCAGCCGGGAACACAATGCATGGATACATTGTTTCGCTGCCGTATGCGCCATCACGGCAGGTATTCTTCTTCATATTTCTCCGATGGAGTGGATTGTCGTTACTCTCTGTATCGGTCTGGTACTTGCTGCAGAGGCCGTCAATTCGGCTATAGAAGCGCTTGCCGACCGTGTATCGCCGGAGTATGACGAAGCCATCAAACGCACAAAAGATCTGGCAGCAGGAGCCGTCCTGCTGCTTGCTATTGCAGTTGCCATTACAGGACTGATTATTTTTCTACCCAAACTCATCGCCCTTATATGAAAAGATTGCTATTCACACTGCTGACCTTTGTCTTATCAATTGCACTTTTTGCCCAGGAAATAGAAATCACCGGCGCCCGAAAGGCTGTACGCACTACAGGAGATGTAGGAGCCGTTCTGCTTCCTGTGGCCGGTCTGACGGCCGTTTTACTTCAAAAAGACTGGCAAGGACTGAAACAAGGAGTCTTTTCGGGCGTAACAACCTTAGGAGTGACCTATGCTCTGAAATATATTGTGAAGAAAGAACGCCCCGACCACAGCGACAATCACTCATTCCCGTCGATGCATACCTCTACATCCTTTGCAGCAGCCGCCTTCATCCAGCGACGTTACGGCTGGCAATGGGGACTGCCGTCTTATATTCTATCCACCTATGTAGGCTGGACTCGCGTCTACGGAAAGAAGCATGACTGGTGGGATGTTGCTGCCGGAGCCGTAATTGGAGCCGGAAGTTCTTATATATTTACCCGCCCCTTTGCCAAAGAACATAACCTGACTATCAGTCCCGTTGCTGGCGACGGACATTACGGTGTCTATGCTTCAATGACATTTTAAGCTTTTTCCCCAATAGAACAAGACGATTCCGGTACATATCGTAGCCGATGAATCGATCAATCCAACTTCGTTTTTTACTATTTCCGCTCCCTCAATTTCTTACGCAACTCGGTAGGCGAAGCCCCCAAATTAATACGTACATATTTAGCAAAGAATGAAAGATTGGGAAAATTCATCATCTCTGAAATTTCCTTAATCGACTTGTCGGAATACTTTAACTGAAAACGAATGTCCATCAGTACATATTCCTTTATCCAGTCGCCGGCAGTACGCCCACTGACCAGCTTACACATTGTAGAAAGATGCTTGGAAGTCACGAAAAGCCGTTCGCTGTACCAGGAAACAGCACGCGGCTTAACTTTACACCCCACCAGCAAATCTATAAAATTCCGGAACAAAACATCCCGCTGCCGTTGTTCATCGTCGGGAGAATAACGATCATCCAACTCATCCAGCAGTTCGCACTGTAAACTCCGGATAATAGACAACACAGCTTCTCTGCCACGTGGACGACGACGTTCCGCACGAGTCTTGAGACAAAGCAGCTCGCCATACAATTTAAGTGCCTTAAAGGCTTCCGGACTGACTTGTACTACAGATTTATCTCTATGCCGGAAAGCCTGCTTCCAAATGCCATCTCCCGGAACACACTCCCGGATTATCTGAGGTGAAAGACAAAGTGCGTACCCCTGAAAGCCGGGAAAGAACACACTTTCATCAATCAAGTCATTGGGCTTGCAAAGCAAAGCATCTCCCTCCGCAACAACAATGGTCGACATATTGACATTTATCTGAAACTTTCCCTCCGTACATACAAACAATATCAAAACATCAACTCGCGCAGGCCCGCTAATCAGCCTCAGTTCTTTTTCACCGCTTAACACAACTATTCCTTCATCCTTATAGAGAGCAGACGATACCTGCTTGAAAGTAGAGATATCCAAGCACTTGATTTCACCATATTGACTCATAAATACCTATTTTTATTTCGTCGGTAAAAATAAATCGTTTTCACGGGAAGAGGAAGTTCCATAAGGCATAAACAATGTTCCATCACTCGCAAGAAAGAATCTTTAAACAAGCCCCGGCAAATCCTCCGAAAAACATCGAGACGTTTTCTGAAAATTTGTACAAACTTTCTGATTTTTTGTACAAAACATCAGAAGCTGCCGCCTACGTTCCATTACAGATACGTCGAGAATCAAACTATTTCGATAGTACTCTTTCCTCCAGAACCCACCTTGACAACCCGGATCTGTGTACGGATCCGTTCACGCATCTCTGCCGTATGGCTGATGACTCCGACTTTCTTCCCCTGCATCGACTGCAAGCTCGACAGGGCATCTATTACCATATTCAGGCTGTTGCTGTCGAGCGTACCGAAACCTTCGTCCACGAACAAGTTGCACATCGGAATGTTACGCGACGAAAGCGACGAGAGTCCCAGAGCCAGTGCCAGACTGATCAGGAAAGTTTCCCCACCCGAAAGCGAACTGATGTTACGAACCTCATCCGCCCGGTCGTGATCGATGACACGGATTCCCAACGAATCCCTCACCTGTTCCAGACTATACCGGTGATTCAACATCCGAAGCTGTTCGTTGGCCTGACGTATCAGGAAGCGCAGCGTAAAGCATTGCGCCGTTTCACGGAACTTGTCGCCGTTGGCATTTCCCAAAATATCATTCAGCTCTTTCCAGTCCTGATACGCCTTACGCCTGCGTTCAAGTTCTTCGCCTGCCGACAGCATCTGTTCCACACTCCGGCGATGCGCCATCAGCATACCGCCCACCTGCAAACGCTCCTTGTCGAGTTCATCCAATGCACATTGTACCTTTTGCATCTCCTCCTGTAGCACAGCCGTCGGATTGGTATCTTCACCCGACTGTTCCAGCGGCATAACCTGCAAGTCGCGATGAGCTTCCATCGCTTTCCGGCGTGCTTCCATCTGTCCCTGACACCATTTTACCTCCTCATCCGCCAGCCGCACCTGTTCACGCTTTCCGTTCCAGTCTGCCGAAGGCGAGAAGCACATATCCAGCCATTCTTTCGAAAGAACACCCACATGCTCTGCCGACTCATTGTAACGCATGATGAAATCTTCCACTCCACGTTGCGCAGCCATGCAGTCAGCCTGCTTCTTCCGATACTGTTCTTCGGCAGCCTTCACGAACCCCGACAGCCGGCTGTACGATTCGGCCATCTCATTGTGAGCCTTATCAGCAAGCTGCACCTGTTTCTCCGCTTCCTCCAGTTGCAGTTTCAGCGTACGTTCCGTTTCATCCGGATCAGCACCGCCCAGCACCTGCATATAAGCCTTCAGCTTTGCCTCATAAACCTGTACAGCCCCGGCAGTCTCTTCCTTGTTTTCCTTCATGGCTGCCTGACACTCGGCCAATTGTTTCTCCAACGCCCCGGCAGCCACTTTCCGTTCATTCAGTAATCCCACCGATTCCTGCTGCACACGAGTAGCCTCCCGATACTTGTCGTACATACCCGACAAGCGGTTAAGCAACCCTTCAACGTCTTGTTCGAAAGCCCGCTCCCAGTCGGGTAACGAAACATCCTGCCGCAACGCCCCACGCAGTTCCCCGTTCGTACGTTCAAGCTGCTGCAATTCCGCACGCTTCTGCTCACTCTGTCCCTGCCGTTGCTTCAATTCCGCCGCCCGATGATGCAGTTCTTCCCGCTGACGCGAACACGAAGCTTGCTTCTCATCGTACGCACGACGCATGTCAGTCAGCTCATTTTGTGCCTGCTGATAAGCATTCTGTTCGGCACGCGCCTGCTTTCCCTGAGCCACAATCCGTTCCGTTTCCATCGTCAACAGAGCCGATAAAGTAGAAGCATCTGCCTGTACCACATCAACAGGCAGGACAGGATAAGCTACAACCAGCGCCGTCCATTCGCCGACAGCCTCAGCCAGTTCCGCATTCAACCGTCCGGTTCCCTCACGCAAAGCCGACAACTTACCGTTCAGTTCCGAACAGAGCAGGCGCAATCCGCCGGGAGAAGCATCCAGCCGTTCCTCAATTTCCGTCAGCCGCTTGCGACGACGAGCAATTTCTTCCTTCACAGGCTGCAACACTTCCGCTATTCCTTCGGCATACGGATGCTCGCATGCCCCACACACCGGACAAGGTTCTCCCGGTTTCAGCACGGCACGCATATGCTCGGCACTCCGGCTGCTCGCCAATTGCCACGCCTCTTCCAGTCCGGGCAACAGACGATTTATCTCTTCACGCTCCGTTGTCAGTTCCTTCACCTCACGCGAAGCTTCATCCAACTTAATGGTAATTTTTTCAGACACAATCTGATTTTCAGACAAACTCTTTCGTCGCTCCGTGACAACCGCCTGCAACTTTCTCAATCGTTCCAAATCGGTATAACATTTCGTCACGTCCGCCATCCGCTGTTGCAACGCCTCTACATCCACACCAGCCAATGCCTGTGTTTTCTGCCGGATACTCTCCCTACACAGAACCAGTTCCTCATCCGATTTCTGCAAACGATTCTCTTCTTCCCGGCATGCCTGCTGCTGATTTTCCAGTTCGATACAATTTTTCTTCCAGTCGGCAGATTCTTTTTGCCAGCGTTTCACCGCTTTATCCAGCGATTCCAACCTATCGGAAACCGCATTCTTGTTTTCCAGCATATCGCGGTGCGGCATCAGCTCCGCCAATATCCGTTCCGCTTCCGCCTGCCGTTTCTGCAACTCCACTACCTGAGCCGCATTTTCTGTCTGCTCCTTTCTCAGCAATTCTTCCTTTTTCGCCAGCGAACTTTCCTCCTCTTTCAGACGAGTCACGGTAGCCTGTTGCGCATCCAGTTCCACCTTCTGCTTACGGGCTGCTGTCACCAGCGGAAGCATCTGCTCCTGCTTCTCACGAATAGCATTATAATTTTCTTTTACATCCAACAGAAGTTTTCGTTTCTCGGCCTCTTCCTTTTCCAATGCACTGCACTGCAATTGCTTCCGACCGACTTCCTCTGTCAGCTCTTTCAGTTCACGTTGCAGATTCATGCAGGTCTGATACACATCCCGTATGGGAGCTACCTCATCGAGCAGCCGCAATTCGTCCCGTACCGGCTGCAAGCTCTGTGCCTTTTCCGAAGCCTGCTTCCATTTTGCCTCCTCATCGGCAAACGCCACCTCCAGCGCACACAAATCAACATACCATTTCTGCTGATCCTTCAGCTTCTGAAGTTCAGTCTGCAAACTGCGGAAACGAGCATCCAATTCTTCCTTGTGTGCTTCCACTTCCGCCAGCTTCTCATCCGAAAGCTGATGTACAGCAAAAGCCTTTACCTGACTGAACACCTCATTATAGGTAGCTTCCGCCTCCTTATAAAACTCATAAATCTTACGCGCAACAGCCGTATACAGCTCCGTTCCGGTCAGCTTTTCCAGCAAGACAGCCTTATCCTTGTCGTCCGCCTTGACAAAATTGGCAAATGAGTTCTGCGCCAGCATCACGGTACGGGTAAACTGTCCGTAATCCAGACCGATAATGCGGTCGAGCCCCTCATTGTTGATATTCTTATGTCCCCGCTTCTGACGTCCTCCTCCGGTTATGTCCACTTCCTTCTCGCTGGTTCTTCCCGCCTCGTCCACTGCTATCCGGTACAGCCTGCGCTCCGGACGCGTATAATTGATGCGGGCTATGGAACACGACCAGCGGGCACGATAGCGGAAACCGTCGCGCGCCAGAAACACCACTTCGGCAAAACACTCCTTCGTACCCTTACGAAGAATGTTACGCGGGTCGTCAGGATCGAGCACCTGATCGTTGTTCGGGCGCTCGGTATGGTAATAATCGAAATTATCTGCCCCATAGAAACGAGGCGCAAGCCCGTACAATGCCAGACAGACAGCATCCAGAATGGTCGACTTTCCGCTACCTGTTTCACCTACGATGGAAAACAAATCGGCACTCCGTAAAGGTTCACTCTCAAAATCGATAACCTGTTCCCCCTCGAGCGAAGCCAGGTTATACATGATTACTTTCAACAACTTCATTCATTGCCTCCTTCCCTGCGAGCCGCTTCTACAGCCCTTCTGGCAAGTTCCACCAGCTCATTGCGCATCTCACAGCGGAACTTGTTCTGATAACTCTTTCTGATCACCTCTATCGGGTCGAGCGTCAGCAAATCGTCGACCGATTCCAACACTACTTCCCCGTCGCCAGCCGACTGCTGCACCCGATAGGCGATTACCGTCCGGCACAAACGCACATTTTTCGACTGAAGGACATCCTCTACCTGCTTGTTGATGCCAGCCACAGGAGCGTCGAGCAAGACATTCACCTCCAGATACGGAACAGGCTCTTCTTCGCTCATTTTATCTTTATCGGGCAAGGCACGCAGTAAGTCGAGCACCTCGGTCAGCGGAAGCGGTTTTGGCGG
>HF993174.1 GCA_000436795.1 Bacteroides sp. CAG:1076 | reverse complement strand
AGAGCCGCTTAGGCTTGGCGAATTTTTAACGAACTATTGCTTATAGCCCAAAAAGAAATAATTGAAAAAGAAAAAGAATTGCGAATATCTCAACTTCGGCTACAAAAAACGACTGTTTCTTCTTTGGAGGAGGAATATTGGTTGAATAAAAAGTTCTATGACGAGTATTATGCTTATGATGCTGATTCTGCTTTATACTACATCAATTGTAATTTACAGATTGCTAAAAAAGAGGGTTGGAAAGAACGTGTTTTGAATTGGAAGATAAAAAAAGCTCATTTATTGACGGCTACGGGACTTTTGAAAGAAGCCACAGATGAATTAAGAACTATACCAGAAGGCAGTTTATCGTCTGTTTTAAAAGTAGAATATTATGGTGAGATGATTTATTTGTATTCTCATTTAGGACAATATATTGGAGAAAATGTAGACAGTCAGCAAGAATATTATAATAAGGAAGCGCTTTATAAAGATTCTATCTGTCTGATAATAACTCCTGAACATCCTCTTTACCTTTGGTATATGGGAGGGGGAGTTAGAGGAACTGATAAAGCATTGGAAGTGAAGAATAAATTGCTTAAGGAGGTAACACAATCGAAATTGAATACCTATCGTGATGCTTTGAATTCGTATGTCTTGGCTCATTTATATTTGGATAATGGAGATAACGTTTCGTATATGAAATATATTATTTATTCGGCCATGGCAGATATACGTACGGCAAATCGGGATATAGCTTCGTTGGAAGAGCTAACAAAGGATTTGTTTGCAAAGGGAGATATCGATCGTGCTTATACCTATGGTAACTATTGTCTGCAAATGGGACAAGCATATCATAATCGTATTCGTGTAGCAGATATTTTATCTATACTTGATGAGATTCATAAGGCATATCAGAAGCGTAATTTGGAGCAACAGGTTCGTCTTTCCAATTATTTGATAATGGTAAGTATTCTTTCGGTCATCTTATTTATTTCTGTTTTGTATATATATAGGCAAATGAGGCATTTGTCAGAGTCCAGACAAAAATTAAACGACGCGAATAGTTCGTTGAATAAACATATTAACCAACTATCTGAAACCCACCATAAGATGGAAGAAATGAATAAACAGCTACAATTATTGAATGAGGAACAGGCTGTTATGAATGATCAACTTCGTGAGTCGAATTATATTGCAGAAGAATATATAGCTTATGCATTCTCTATTTGTTCTACTTACATAAGTAAGCTTGATGAGTTCCGTAAAACGATTAATCGTAAAATGAAAACAGGACAATCGGAGGAGGTCAAGCAAATCACAGAAGCATCTATCGTGAAAAAGGAGTTGAAGGAATTCTACCATAGTTTCGATAGTGTATTTCTTCGGATATATCCTGATTTTGTATGTGATTTTAATAATCTATTGCGTCCAGAAGAACAGATTGTAATGAAAGAAGGAGAACTGTTGAATACAGATCTCCGAATTTACGCTTTAGTGCGTTTAGGAATCAATGATAGTGTGAAAATAGCAGAATTTCTTCATTATTCCCCTCAGACAGTATATAACAATCGTTTGAAAATGCGTAGTCGAGCTAGGGTTCCTAAAGAAGAATTTGTAGAGTATGTAAAGTCATTGGGGAAGGTACAGCATTCATGATACGCAATAGCGTAAGGTTATAATTACTGGGGCGGTGATATTGTCTTTTTGATGGTATTACCGCTTGTCGTTTGTGTCAATATACATGAAAGAGATTATGTTGTATAGCTGATTCTTTTTAACAATTATTGATTTTGATACTCTAATAACTTCCTTTAATAGAGGAAATACTTTACTTGTTTTTCACCGTTTTTCTGATTAAGTATTTTATAAATAGAGATTTATAATTTTTTGCACCTTACTGTTTTTCCTTACTTGCATATACAAGTATTTTAACTGATTTATACATTTGGCATGAAAAACATCTAATTATTTTAACCCTTAAATTAAAAACAATATGAAAAACAAATTAACCCAAGCGCGAAGTTTTAGGTTCTTTTCTGTATGTTGCTTGTTATTGTTCTTTTCTATTGCATTAATGGCACAGAATTTAACAGTAAAAGGAATTGTAAAAGATCAGACAGGTGAAGCGATTATTGGTGCAAGTGTTTTGGTAAAAGGAACTACTTTAGGTACCATTACAGATTTTGATGGTAATTTTACATTAATGGATGTTCCTGAAAGTTCACTTATAGAAGTTTCCTTTGTTGGTTATTTGACTCAAGAGATAAAGGCTTCTTCTTCTCTGCTTAATATTATTTTAAAGGAAGACAATAAAACATTGGATGAGGTGATTGTTGTTGGTTATGGAGTGCAGAAGAAGAGTGTAGTGACCGCGTCAATTGCTAAAGTCGGTTCTGATGAACTGGCTCAAACTTCTCCTACTCGTGTAGATAATGCATTAAAAGGTTTGGCAGCAGGTGTTCAGGTTACAACACAGAACGGACAGCCGGGGGCAAGTTCGGTTGTACGTATTCGTGGCGTCGGAACTATAAACAATTCAGATCCACTTTATATTGTAGATGGTATGCCGATAGGAGGTGGAATTGATAATATTAATCCGGCTGATATTGCTTCCATAGAAGTTTTGAAGGATGCTGCTTCAGCAGCTGTTTATGGAGCACGTGCTGCCAATGGTGTTGTCCTTGTAACGACTAAAAAGGGAGCCGAAGGAAAGGTAAAGGTAAATTATGATTTCTCATTTGGATGGCAGAGTGCGTGGAAGCACCGTGATATGCTGAATGCATCTCAATATGCTACCTTGATGAATGAAGCTGCTACTTATAACGGTACAACTCCCAAATTTGAAAATCCTGCTACTTTGGGAGCAGGAACAGATTGGCAGAATGCTCTGTTTAACGATGGTGCACCCGTACAGAATCATCAGTTAAGCATTAGCGGAGCTTCCGAGAAGATTAATTATTATTTTTCTATGGGATATTATAACCAGGAAGGTATTGTCGGAGGTAATTATGATCATTCTAATTATGAACGTTTATCTTTCCGCAGTAATACCCAGTATAAACTTTTTGATCAATCTAAAGAACGTAATTGGTTGAAAAGTATGACTGTCGGAATGAATATCAGTTATTCTCGTATAAATAGTCGGGGTATAGATGCAGGTAATTTGACCGGTTCTGCTTTAGGAGATGCATTGTTTATGGATCCAACCATGTCTGTTTATGCTGATAGTGAAGATGATTTAAAAGAAATAGCTGGGAGTAACTATGATCCGGATAAAAATGGAAGCTTTATCTATGATAAGTTGTCCGGTAAATTACTGAATCTTCCCAGTCCCGATTTCAATGAGTTGGCAAATCCTTTGGCACGTTTGTCTTTGCCGGTAGATAAAAATAATTCGGATAAAATTATTGCTAATTTAACAGCCGAGATCGGCATTTGGGATAACCTGAAATATAAATTCTCGTGGGGGTCAGATTTGGCTTTTTGGGGAACAGATGGCTATAAGTATCCTTATTATTTGAATAAGAATGCCAAGAATACGGAATCGGAAGTTTGGTCTTCCATGAATCGTGGATATACCTGGCAGATTGAAAACGTATTGACTTACGATAAGACAATAGGCGATCATTCGTTTGCTATTGTATTGGGACAATCTGCAGAGCGCTATACAAGTCGTAATGTCGGCGGCTCTGCATATGATATGATAGCTTATTTGGAAGATAAGGCCAATATTGATTTTACAACAGGTCTGGCATCAGACGGCAGGCAGACCATATATGGTGGTGCCGGCGATCCTAATTCACTGGCTTCTTACTTTGGACGTTTAAGCTATAACTTTGCAGAGCGTTATATGTTCCAGTTTACATTGCGTCGTGATGGTTCTTCCAGATTTGGACAGAATAATAAATGGGGAACCTTCCCTTCTGTTTCTTTAGGATGGAATCTTACCAATGAACCGTGGCTCCAGAAACGTCCCGACTGGTGGACAAATACAAAGCTTCGTTTGTCTTGGGGTAAAAATGGTAATGAGAATATAGGTAATTTCCGTTATACGGCTAATGTGGCTTTAAACAATAATTATGTTTTTGGCGGATTGGGCAATGGACAAAAACTGATCATGGGATCTAAACCTTCTGGAACTCCTAATCCTGATTTGAGATGGGAAGAGTCTGAACAATATGACGCAGGCTTGGATTTCGGATTCTTCAACAATGCTCTTACCTTTACTGTAGATTATTTCTATAAAAAGACTAACGGAATGCTGAAAGAGATGGCAGTACCTTCTTATCTGGGAGAATCGAAGCCTTGGGGTAATGTCGGTTCAATGAAGAATGAAGGTGTTGAGTTCGAATTGGGATATAAGTTGCATAAGAATGATTGGAATTTCGGAATTTCGGCCAATTTAAGTTACCTGAAGAACGAATTAATCGATTTAGGTAATGCCGATGGATTTGAAACAATGGATAATGTGCATCAGATTGGAAATATTTCCCGTGCTGAAAATGGACAGCCCTATCCTTATTTCTGGGGTTACAAGACTGCCGGAATTTTCCAGAATGAAGCTGAAATAAATGCCTATTCGAAGAATGGACAAAAGATACAGCCTAACGCTGTCCCGGGGGATGTACGTTTTGTAGATTTAAATAATGATGGCGTTATCGACGAAAAGGATAAGACGAATATTGGTAAAGGTACACCCGATTGGACATTTGGTTTCAACTTTAATCTTTCGTATAAGAATGTTGATTTCAGTATGCTGATTTCAGGACAATGGGGAAATGAAATTGCAGATGTAACCCGTCGTTTGGACTGTCAGTGGGTAAATCTTCCGGCAGAGTTTATGGACCGCTGGCATGGAGAAGGCACATCAAACACAATGCCTCGTTTCTGCTGGACAGGTGATGATGCAAACAACAACTGGGGTAATTTTTCCGATCTCTATATCAAAAATGGTTCTTTTGCACGTATAAAGAATATTCAGATTGGTTATACATTGCCCGCCAGCTTGACACATAAGTTCTTCGTACAAAGATTGCGCTTGTATGTAGCAGCCGAAAATTTGTTGACTCTTACAGGGTATAAAGGTTTCGATCCGGAATTGAATAATGATAAATCAAACGGTATTGACCGCGGATATTACCCTCAGGCTCGTACATTTACAGTTGGTTTAAATCTTAATTTTTAAATTGCTAAATATTGATTGAATATGAGAAAGTCTAAATTATATATAGCTGCTGCCGCTGCTTTACTGTTTAATCTTACATCTTGTAGCGATAGCTTTTTGACAGAAGAACCTTCCAGCTCTGTTGTTATCGATGGTTATTATGATACTTATGCACATATACTGGAATCGGCTGTTGCTGCTTACGATCCCATGCACTGGTACGATTATTTTTCCGGATGGGCTCCTTTGAATTTGGTTTGGGACTCTATGGGAGATGATATTTATGTAGGAGGAAGTTCTACTACCGATCAGATGCAGATACATTTGATATCCCAGTATCGTTCGGATCCTACCAACAATATCAGTGGCGCCTGGACGGGAAGCTATTCGGGGGTAAACCGTTCCATTCGTCTGATTGATAATGCTACCAATTCAAGTTTGATAACCGAGGAACAGCGTAACTTGTTCGTTGCGGAAGGACACGCTCTCCGTGCATGGTATTATCTGGTTCTGTGGAAAACATGGGGAAATGTTCCTTACTATGAAGAAAACTTGAAAGAACCTTATTTGGCACGCCAGTACAAGGCCGACGAACTGTATGATGCTGTAGTGACTGACCTGGAAAATGTGCTCGACAGTAAAGTGCTTCCTATGAACCAGCCGGCAGAGTGGAAGGGCCGTATGACACAGGCTGCTGCTGCCATGATATATGCAGATTATGTAATGTATCAGGGAGACAAGACCAGATATGGCAAGGCATTGCAGTATATGAAGGATATAATTGAATCTCATGAATATGACTTGGTATCGGCTGAAGAACTTTGGGATGTGACCAACGAATGGAATAAGGAGATAATCTTTGATGTGAACTATATTGCCAAAGGTAGTGAACGTACCTGGGGAAGCGCAAATGCTCCTGGAGGAACTGTTCTTCCTGCAATGATCGGTGTGGATGGATTTTCTTCTAATGAGGCATCGCCGGAGTTTAGCAGTGGATGGGGCTTTGGCACCGTTTCGAAAGAAGTATACGATGCTTACGATGAAGGAGATGTACGCCGTGATCTAAGTATCTTGAATATGGATAAATATATAAAGGACAAGGCAGCCGAAGGATATACCGTGACTTACGGAGGGCGTTATCAGAATACCGGCTATTTCCTGCGTAAGTATTTGCCTCGTCCGGGTGGCAATGAAGGTGCGCTGGGCGATGCCGACTTGGCCTGGGATTACAACTTGCACCTGTACCGCTATGCTGAAACCTTGCTTAATGCAGCAGAACTGGCCTTGGAAACTGGTGACGTTCCGACTGCTCAAGGATATTATGACTTAGTTCGCGACCGTGCTAAAGTAAGTCACAAAACAGTTTCCATAGATAATCTGATTGATGAACGTCGTCTGGAATTTGTTGGTGAAGGAAAACGCTATTTTGATTTGGTTCGTTCCGGAAAGGCTGCTACTGTACTGAAAGCCGGAGGTGGTGTCGTTTTGCAGGATAAGGAAAAACTTGTATGGGGTGGTCAGGCTATTCCTGAACGTACAACTTGGAACGAAAATAAAAAATACATCCAGATTCCACAAAGTGAAATCGAAGCGACCGCTTCTAAGGGTGAAGAATTTGCAATCGTACAGAATCCTAAATAACTGATGAGTTAGTATAAAGGCACTTCGTTTGTTGAAAATTACTTTTGATGAATGAAGTGTCTTTAATGAAACCAGACGAAATCAAGTGAATCGTCATAGAGTAGTATCTACATACATTATGGAAGAAAAACGTTGAAGGTTATGATTAAACAGAATATTATATCACTGCTATTGGCTGGATTATTGTTTGCCTGCCAACAGCCGGCAACAAATACAGATGAGCAGTTGGATGAACAACAGTTTATAAAAATATCGGGAACTTGTCTTATAGAGCCCAATGGAGATACCTTACATATTAAAGGTACAAATCTGGGCAACTGGCTGAATCCCGAAGGTTATATGTTTGGCTTTACAAAAACTAATTCAGCCAGAATGATAAACGATATGTTTTGTCAGCTGGTTGGTCCGGATTTTACGGCTGATTTCTGGAAACAGTTTAAAGACAATTACATTACCCGTCAGGATATTGAGTTTATTGCCTCTTCCGGTGCAAATACCATCCGGCTTCCGTTTCATTATAAATTGTTTACCGATGAGGATTATATGGGGCTTTCTGTCAGTCAGGATGGCTTCGCCCGTATAGATAGTGTCGTAAACTGGTGTCGTGACAATAAGCTATATCTCATTCTAGACATGCACGATGCCCCCGGAGGACAAACAGGTGATAATATAGACGATAGTTATGGTTACCCGTGGCTGTTTGAGAGTGAACGGAGCCAGCAGTTGTTCTGTGATATATGGAAGAAGATAGCCGGACGTTATCAGAATGAACCGGTCATATTGGGGTATGAGTTAATAAATGAGCCTATAGCTCATTATTTTGACAACAGGGATGAACTGAACAGCAAGCTCGAAGCATTGCATAAACGGGCGGTAAAGGCTATACGTGAGGTAGACAACAATCATATAATATTGCTGGGAGGAGCACAATGGAACAGTAATTTCAAACCGTTCAGCGATGCCAGATATGATGATAAACTGATGTATACTTGTCACCGTTATGGAGGTGAACCTACAAAAGAAGCTATTCAGGATTTTATTCATTTTCGCGATAGCGTAACCCTGCCTATGTATATGGGGGAAATTGGTCACAACACGGACGAGTGGCAAGCCGCTTTCTGTAAGGTCATGACCGACAACAATATTGGCTATACGTTTTGGCCTTATAAGAAAAAAGACGACTCGTGTATGATGGGCATTAAGATGCCTGAGAACTGGGACAAGATAATTGCCTTTTCTGAAGCGTTGCGTGATACCTATCAGCATATAAGAGAGGCACGTCCGGATCAGGACATGGTGAAAAAGGCAATGAATGATTTTATAAAGAGTTGCAGATTTGAGAATTGTGTTCCGCAAAAAGATTATATAACTTCAATAGGATTGACCTGCCATGAAAAATAAAGGTATACTTCGGATTATTTGTCTGATTTTCCTGCTTTTACCTCCTGGACTGAAGGTCATGCAGGCTCAGCCTGTAAGTATCTTTTCGTTGAATAACAGTCTGATCGATTACAACAATCAGCCGGAGATATTTAATGAAATGGTCAAAAGTATGGGAAAGGAGGCGCGATGGCATGCACGGACCCAGTTAGGACGTACCTTGTTGTATCATTATAATGATGAAATTTCTCGGCAACTTGTATTGTCTGGTCACTGGAATTATATTATTTTGCAGGAGCAGAGTGCATTACCCAGGTTATGTCCTGAAATCTTGATGGAGAGTGTTAAGTTATGGAAGCTGGCTTTACTCAATGCATATCCGGAAAAACAGCCTGTTATAGTCCTTCCCATGAACTGGGCATATAGCAGCGACTGGTCCCGGTTTAAGGAATCTTCGGAGGAACTGGTACGCAGCTATTTGAATGTTTGTCGGGAAATCCCTGGTGTTGTGGTGTGTCCTGTAGGAATGGCATATAAGATTTTATTTGAAACACAGGGAGAAAAGGGATGTGCTGCTTTATATACCGACAATCGGCATCCTTCACTTAAAGCCTCTTATCTGGCTGCGTGTATGGAGTATGCTGTTATATTTGAAGAAAGTCCTTCTGTGATAACTTATGTACCCGATGGCTTATCTGTAAAGGAGGCGCAAGATATGCGTTTACTGGCAGATGAGGCTTTGAATAAATGGTATGGTGAACTGAAGTCATCGCGTTAGTATAGTTGAAAATTTATAACTGAAAATATGATGAAAAACGAATTTATGAAAAAAATGGCGCTGGCATGTGTTGCCGGACTTGCTTTATTCTCTGTGCAAGCACAGCAACTGCCCGTTTATCTTGATGGTAATCAACCTATAGAATCACGTGTGGAGGATGCTCTCTCACGTATGACTCTGCAAGAAAAAATAGCTATGATCCATGCTCAGTCTAAATTCAGCAGTCCGGGAGTACCCCGTTTGGGCATTCCGGAAGTCTGGTGTACGGATGGCCCTCATGGTATCCGTCCCGAAGTGCTGTGGGATGAATGGGATCAGGCAGGATGGACCAACGACTCTTGTGTGGCTTTCCCTGCCTTGACTTGTCTGGCGGCAACGTGGAATCCGGACATGGCGCTGCTTTATGGCAAAAGCATCGGTGAAGAGGCCCGCTATCGTAATAAGTCTATCTTGCTGGGACCGGGTGTGAACATCTATCGTACGCCGCTGAACGGACGTAACTTCGAGTATATGGGCGAAGATCCTTATCTGTCGAGTAAGATGGTGGTACCTTATGTACGTGGGGTCCAGAGCAATGGAGTAGCTGCTTGCGTAAAACATTTTGCATTGAACAACAACGAAATAAATCGTCATACATCGAATGTTATAATCGATGACCGTGCGCTTTACGAGATTTATCTTCCTGCCTTTAAGGCGGCTGTTCAGGAAGGACATGCGTGGAGCATCATGGGATCTTATAATTTGTACAAGAACCAGCATTGCTGTCACAATGAATATTTGCTGAACGATATCCTGAAAGGCGAATGGGGATTCGACGGTGTTGTGGTGAGCGACTGGGGTGGAGCTCATGATACCGATGAGGCAATCTCCAACGGGCTTGATCTGGAGTTTGGCAGTTGGACGAACGGACTTTCCAATGGCACCAGCAATGCTTACGACAATTATTATCTTGCATATCCTTATCTCCAGCGTATCAAATCGGGTAAGGTAGGTACTGCCGAACTGGATGACAAGGTTCGCCGGGTACTTCGTCTTATTTTCCGTACGACAATGGACCGTAATCGTCCGTTCGGTTCTATCGGTAGTCCGGAACATTTTGATACTTCCCGCCACATTGCGGAAGAGGGTATCGTACTGCTCCAGAACCGTAACAATGTGCTTCCGCTCGACTTGAATAAGGTGAAGAAGGTAGCTGTGATTGGTGAGAATGCCATCAAGATGATGACTGTAGGAGGTGGAAGTTCTTCACTGAAAGTAAAATACGAAATTTCTCCTCTCGACGGACTCCGTCATCGTCTTGCCGGTCAGGCTGAAGTAGTATACGCCCGTGGTTATGTAGGAGATGCCAGTGGTGAATACAATGGAGTCGTGACAGGTCAGGATCTCTCCGACAATCGTTCTGCCGAGGAGCTACTGGCAGAAGCTGTCGAGGTAGCTCGTTCTTGCGATTATGTCATCTTCTTTGGAGGCTTGAACAAGAGTGCGGGTCAGGACTGTGAGGATTCCGACCGTCAGTCTTTAGGTCTTCCTTACGGACAGGATAAGGTGATTGAAGCTCTTGCGAAGGCTAATAAGAATCTGGTTGTGGTCAATATCTCAGGAAATGCGGTAGCCATGCCGTGGGTTGATGAGGTTCCGGGTATCATTCAGGGATGGTTCCTTGGCAGCGAAGCAGGCAATGCATTGGCAGCCGTTATTGTAGGCGATGTAAATCCGTCGGGCCGTCTGCCGTTTACTTTCCCCACTTCTCTGGAGAATGTAGGCTGTCATCGTTTGGACGCTTATCCCGGTGTGAAACGTGCTTCTGAGAATATTTGGGATATCGCTTACAAGGAAGGTATTTTCGTCGGTTACCGTTGGAGCGACAAGGAAAAGCTCCAGCCGCTGTTCCCGTTTGGACATGGACTGAGCTACACCAGTTTTTCATATGGTAAGGCTACCTTAGATCGTAACGAACTGTCCGCGTCGGATAGTATCCATGTAACCGTTCTGGTAACAAATACAGGTTCTGTGGCAGGTGCTGAAGTGGTTCAGCTGTATGTACGCGATGTCAAGAGTTCTGTAGCTCGTCCGGTAAAAGAGCTGAAAGGTTTCCGTAAGATTCAGCTGGCTCCGGGTGAAACGAAATTGGTTACTTTCACCATCGATAAGTCCAGCCTGAGTTATTTCGACGATAAGCAGCATGCATGGGTTGCCGAGCCGGGTAAATTCGAAGCTCTTGTAGCTGCTTCGGCTACCGATATCAAGTCGAAGGTGGCTTTTCAGTTGAAATAAGTTTCAGGTAGTTCATCGTTTGTCAAAAGAAAAATGTCTGTATTACAATGCTCTTTCTGAAAATGATGGACGATAGCGAAAAAAATTGAAAGGGAACTCTGTCAAACTCTATGTGAAATCCATATAGAATCTTATGCAGAGATAGTTTTTTAAATTAAATTTGTGATGTCAAAAATTAAAATATATTATTATGAATATTACTAGGAAACTACTGCCTTCTAGAATGCTGATTATATACTCCATAATTATATCAGCAATTGTTGGTTATGCTATTTATTATGCGTTCACGGAAGGGAATACTTTAATAAGAATTGTTGTCATAATAGCGACATTATTGATTGTGTTGCCAGTTTTGAGGATGCCAGTAAGTATAAATGAAGACAATGATACTATACGAATTAAACTAATTGTAGGAGAGATAGTTTTTCTTAAAAAAGAGCATACTATTACTCATATAAAAACGAAGAGTTTGTTCTCTGTTCGTCTGTTTGCTACATCTGTCTTTTTATATTGGGGCTATTTTTGGACAAAATCTATTGGTACCTTCTATGCGCTATGCGTTGATAACACCAATTTGATTATGTTAACTAATAAAAATGATGGTTCTAAAATCGTCATTGATTCTCCCTTTGTATAGTTAATGTACCGATTGATAATGTTAGTTTCTGAATATCATATTCATTCAATCTAATCGGAAATTAATGTAAAAACAATGAGGCTGTCTTTCAAACCTATGAGTTGCAGCCTCATTGTTTTTAGGTTCTTCTTAAATATTTCAGTACCATTCTATCTTTATATGAATACAATTATAGACCGTTAATCCATGAAGCAATGTCTTTCAATACTTCTTCCGAAATGGTTTCTTCAATGTTATAGTAGTCAAAAGCTGTTTCTGGAGTGCAGTTCTGAAACAAATGATTGAGGTTAGGATATTCCTTTATAAGGTTTTTGCTGTTCTTGCCAGACAGAATTTCCTTTATAACTTTTAGATTGCTTTTGGATATTACCTGTACATCATTGCTTCCATTGATAGCCATTACAGGTATTGAAATCTTCTCTATATCATATTTGGGATCATAATTAACGAAATATTCCAGCCATGGGTTCTTGGGTTGGAAGGTCATATCTCTACGGATGGATTCTACGTTATAATTGGCAGGAATACCTTTAAGTTTCAATATTGCATTCTGTTGTTCGGCTAATAATGAATCGCCCTTTATTCCGGGTCCAGCCATGCTTACTATAAAGTCGGCCTTATTTTCTGCTCCCAACATGAAAGCTATCATTCCACCTTCACTGTGTCCCAGAATACCTATCTTGTCAAATTTGCCGTTTTTTTTCAACCACAGCAGTCCGTATTCTGCATCTTCGGCAAAATCTTCCGATGTACAGTCCTTTCTGGCACCGCCAACTGATTTTCCTGTACCTCTGTCGTCATACCTCAAAGAAGCTATACCGTTTCTTGCCAGATAGTCGGCAATGACGAGGAAAGGTTTGTGCCCGAATATTTCCTCATCCCTGTTCTGCGCACCGCTGCCGGTAACCATAATGACTACAGGCACTTTTCTGTTCTCTTTATATCCTATAGGATATGTCAATGTACCTGATAAGTTGGCATTTGCTTTTTCATTTACAAAAGTGACTTCTTCAGTTTTGTAGCTGTATGGCTTTTGTGGTTCTTGCGGCCTGTTAAGTTTTTCCTGTTCACCGGATTCCAGTTCCAGAGGAAATGACATCCCATATTGATTGAATGTTCCTGATATTTTATTTCCGGTAAGTTTACCGTTATATACCATTTTGATTGCATCAACCTGAAGGCTGACTGAATCTTCTGTCAATGATTTTATATCTACTGGTATACCCATGGCTCCTTGTGCCGGGACATCCATCTTGCATGTTGTTTCATTACCGTCTCCTCGTGTAAAATGAAATACTATTTCGAGCTTCTGGTTTCCTGCATTTAGTTTTCCCTTCCATGTACCGCCTATTTTCTGTGCAAATGATGTTGATACTGTTATTATAACCAGTATCAATGAAACAAGTCTTTTCATTGTCATATTTTTTATAGTTATAATTCTGTATTTACTTTTATTTTCCTGAATGTTTTCTGTTCGTCACGCACCCGGAAAAGTTCCCGGTGTGCTTTTTCCTTATACTTCCGAAGAACTTTGATTTCGTTACGAGATATAAATCATATAAGGCTATCAAGGCTTAATTGTAATTATACAAATGTAAATATTT
The DNA here is from genome assembly GCA_000436795.1 of Bacteroides sp. CAG:1076. Lineage (GTDB taxonomy): Bacteria > Bacteroidota > Bacteroidia > Bacteroidales > Bacteroidaceae > Phocaeicola. The sequence continues at coordinate 27,003 of HF993174.1, read as the reverse complement.
AAATTGACTTACCGTTGCATTTATGAAAAAATTCACTATTACCAATACTTTATCAAATATTACTTCATGGGGATTATATCATCGCGGTTGGTGGGGTAAAGAAGACATATTCAGCATAGATGAATCAGTTTAGTCCAGATAGAAAAGACTGTGCGCAAAGAATAGATATAGACTTGACCTGCGTGAAGATGACTGCCATCAACATGCTGAAGAACTCCGTTCCCAGTGAAATTGCCTGGATGAATACACTCACACTGGAGCATTGGCGTAGGTATCAGCTCAATCTTGTGCGTGTGGCCAATGTCTGGCTGCCTACATTCACGGTTCTTGAAGCTGGACATACGAATCTCGTTCTCCGAGTACAAGAGGCGTTGAAAAACCGGAAGGCCATGAGTGCCGGAGAATTACAACTCGGTTTTCCCTTCTTTTTTGACGAGGAGTGCAGGCGCTTCGTAACAGTCTCCTCCTACATAGAGCCTTTCCTCCGTTCCGCTGCTGTTGCAATGGGCTTCATAGTTCCCTCCGAGGTAATACCTTGTGTATACCGTCTTTCCCTCTTCGGCCATTCTCATCCGTACCCTGTCGAACTGAGCATTGTAGGTGAATTCTGCCCTTCCGTTTTCTTCCTCTATCCATGCGGGTCTGTTTGCGGCAGTATATCCCACCTGCAGTCCACTGTGTATGCAGGCTTCTTTTTCCGGTGTGTTTCCTGTAGTGGCATAGGGTCGGTTGGGGTTGGTATATACCATTTCTCCTGCATCCCCTTTGCGTATGATGTTTCCTTCGGGTGCTTCTTCCCTGACACTTTCCACCTTTCCGTATGCATCATAAGTGTAGTAGGTGGTAGGTACTGATTGCTTAACCGATATAGATTGTCTCTATAAAAACATTTCAACACCTTAATCGTAAGGTATCGAAATGGCTTATTAAATAAAGATGATTTTGGATTTATCTGGACTCAGTTTCCATCACCTTTTTCAATTTTTCTGCAAATTCTAGATAATCTTGTAATGCGTTTCTTGCTCCACGGGTAAAATGGGAGTTTTCATCCTCTTTCATCCAACCGGATAAATCAGTCTCAAAATTTTGAATATAATAATTCAATCTCCATAAAGCGAGGTCTTTTCGCCCTTCCAAATAATATGCAATCGGCAATGCTTTATGAGATATTGATTCTCTAATTTTTCTATTTTCCATTTCTGAAATAAAATTTTTTTCTATCAGAAATATAGTCTATATATGATATTCCTATTTCCATAATGGATTCTATCATATTGTTTACTATGGGGGTAATGTCATCTCCTTTAGCAAATTCCCAATCTATTCTATCCATCATATTCATTAATGCATTTGAATAAGTCGAATATTTATAATTGGGGAAAGGCCAATGTAAATCTAAATACTTTCTCCGTAAATTAAATTCATCTTTATATAAAACTCCAATGTGTGGTGTTATTGATTTTATTGGATGATATTAGCTGGTCTGAAATTCAATCTGTTGTAATACATTATCATCTTTTTCTCTAAAAAATCTCCACTACGTTTAATGGATCCATATTTATTAAGGCGTTCCGTTACTATATGGATTATTTGTTTTTGTAGCTCTTTCATTTTTTACACGTATTAAATGTTCGAATTTAGAAATAATTTCTATATATAACAACATAATTACCAGTATACGGCTGACCAATATTAAAATAAGTTATGCTTTTTGCATTATTACCAATAGGAATAAAAGGTGGAGTTTGCTTTTGCATTATAGGAATATTGATTTTTTGGTTAGGAGTCATTCTTGCTGTAGGCCCATTCTTTACTTCAAACAAATGCAGAATTCTGTCTTTTTCTCCAACAAAATCAAAACGGTTCCGTATTCCATTCAATTCTACTGTAACTTTTTTTGAAATACTAACCCTCCTTCATCTTGAAATTCAGCGATAGCCCTATTGACTCCTTCCTGACCTTTTGGGTATGGAGTAAGCCGTTGTGCTTGCCACTCCGGTCTATGCAGCCGGTTCTGGAACTGTCATATATGCCGGACGAAAAGGAGGTTATGGACGATGCATTATAATACAGCACAAGTTCGGATAACCTGCTTTACGGTAGCATTTGTCTATGTAGCGGATGGACAATATGCGTGAACGCAAAAACTTCAGGAAAAGATTACATTAAGACAAAAAAATGCGACATAATAATATGACGCACCTTTCTAAAAATCTTTTATTTATTTTCTACAAACACAGGCTTAAAAGTACGTGTAGAAACAATTGGAGTTGTATTATATGGTGCTTTCGGATAAAGAGTTACCGTAATTTACATATATATCATTCTTATCAGTCCATCAAATATCATCTCTTTGTACCCTGGTAGATAAATAAGGACGTGCTTCAGTTGGAGTCATTTCAACAATACCGCTTTCCAGGTTCTGGATAACAATTCTGTCAAATAATGTACTTGAAGAAAGAACATATAAACTATCTTGTTTAGAATAAAACTCGTAAGAAGGAAGTGACACCTTCAGGAAAGAGGAAGTTTTGAATTGGAAACTTGATTGTTTTTAACTGCAAGCAAATGAGCTGTGCCATGACTTAATAAAGTTGGGTGCAGCTCATATTATGTCTGCTAGTTGCTGTTTGTCGTTTTTTTAGAGGAGTTGAAACGATTGGATGTATTTCTATTTCTTTGTGTATTTGGGAATGAGTAGACTTCAGATTGACGTTCATGTCACCGAATATGGCACCTTGTTTTTGTGGATAATTATACAAAGTGCCTTTAGGACAATAAAAAACCCGGCTAAACTTACCGTTTAAGCCGGGTTTTGTCGTTAATGTCTTGAAAGATGTGCGCCTGATAGGACTCGAACCTACACGCCTCGCGGCACCAGATCCTAAGTCTGGCGCGGCTACCAATTACGCCACAGGCGCAAGCGGAACATACGAGATGTTTCCTTTTTGCGTGTGCAAAGATATACTATATTTTTGAAAAAGCAAAATATCAGGGCTATTTCTTTAGTATTTCGCAAGCTGTTTCAATGATCGTATCTTTTCCTCGCTGCATATCTTCACTTTTCATGTCTACTTTTACATCAGGATCGATACCGAACTCCAGTTGGTTCATGTTGGGATCGAACATCGGACTGGCCGAGAAGCGGATAGACCAGCCGTTGGGGATTTCGGAACTGAATGGAAGTCCTGAACCGCCTCCTGTCTTGTCACCTACGATTGTGACATTCGGAAACTGGTTCATGCTGTTCACGAAATCGTTTGTTGCGCTATAGGAACGTCGGTTAGTAAGCACCACTACCTTTTTTTGCCATCGTATGCCGTCGGACGGTTCGATATATACCGGCTTCGGTTCCGAAAAATCATTGTGTCCGGGACCTGTCTTGTGACACATGTATCCCACGAGGACTTTCTCGTTGGTAAACCGTGCCGCCAGCTTCTGTGCCGTGGTCAGGTTGCCACCGCCGTTGTTGCGCACGTCGATAATCAGGCCGTCGCAGATAGCCAGCTTGTTCAGTGTCTGGTCCAGATTACCGTCGCCTATCCCGTTAGAGAAGCTGGAGCAGTAGATGTAGCCGATGTTGTTCTCCAGAATGCTGTATGTCAGTCCTGAAGAGTTGGTATAATCCTTTCCCAAATAAATGCTCTGGATGCTGTCGCTGAAGTTACGCGGGTAACTGTCGAACCATTCGCGGTACTGCGAGGTAGCCAGCGAGCTGGAAAGATTCACATGTCCGTCGTGCAGTTCGTTTACCATATCCGAAAGGACCTCGAAGAGATTCTCCCACGTCATGTCCGGCGTAATGCGGCGTGCATAGCGCTCGTGCACCTCGTTCCAGTCGAGTCCGTACTCCTGATTTTTATAGTCGAGGAAACAATACTGTTCGTCGATGATTTTCCATAGCGCCTCGAAATTATCTTCGGGTGTATTGCCGGAGATGTCTTCCCGTATGCAGGAAGAGAAAACCAGCAGTCCGGTCAGCATCGTATATAATATGTGTGCAAGTCGTTTCATAAGCTAAAAGGGAGTTACTTTAAGTGGCATGCTGATGCGGTTCTTTCCGCGCAGCAGATACAGGTTGCGTACGAAACCTATCATGAAATCATGCGAGTAGGCGTGGCTTTTCAGGTTGTTCACCTTCGACTGCTGAATGTCGCATACATAGCCCATGCGCATCGTTACGTTGCGTATCGGAAAGTCCAGCGTCACCATCTGCCGTAGTGATGGATTGTTGTGCAGCGAAGTGAACACTACGTTTCTGCCTCCGTTACCCAATGAGAATATTTCGTAGTACGATTCACCGTATTCGGGTGAGAACATGACCCCCAGTAGCGGGAGGTTGGCCTGGTAGCGTACCGTGAGCGGATAGCGTGCTATATGGAACTTGTAGATGAGCATACCCGATGCGCCCAGTCCGCCGTAGGCCTTTGCCTGAGCGGGATTGTTGGAGTTTCGCCGGTTGTAAATCACCCCTCCGTTCAGGTCGAGCATCGGTCCGACCAGGATTTTCAGCTTGTCGTCGTTCATGCGGAACTGATAGTGCAGGGCATAGCTCCAGTTCACCAGCCCGGCATACATCTCTGCCGTCTGCGAAATATTCTTGTTGTATGAAGCGTTGACCTGAAGCAGGCTTTGCCCGGAAACCTTTCCTCCAAGTATACGTATCATACGCATGCCTTCGTGCATGAAGCGTACCTCGGTTCCCGTATATTCCAGCGGAGAAAGATATGTTTCGAATACATTGCTGTGTCCTACCCCGACCAGAGTAGACCGCATCACGTAGCGTGTGGCTTGCAGACTATCTTCCTGAGCGTATACAGACAAGAATGTTCCCAGGGCGACGAGCAGTATAATTAACTTCTGTTTCATTGTTCCGGTTTTAGAATAAAGTCATTTGTTCGTTGTCTTCGTCCGTATCGTTGTCTGTATCCGGAACATCTGTTTCTACAACTTCTTCTTGAGGTTCAGGCTTGCGGGTAGGTTCCAGTTCTTCTATATGGTCGACGGTGAAGGTTGTCAGACGTTTCCCCTTTGCCTTGAAGCTCTTTACTCCTACAAAATCGCTGGCTTCTACAATCAGTGCTTCCCTGAAGCTGTCGTGACCGCCAAATACGACTTGCAGACGCGGATAAGCCTCGCTCGACAGCAGGACAAGCTGATTATGCTTGTTCTCGCCCAGATAATTCTGCCGTTTCGAGGTCTGCTCGAAGGTAAATCGTTTCAGGTACGGATAGTTCTGCTGGTCGGCATCGTAGAGTACTGCCGTCCATACCTTGTCGGCATTGAATTTCTCGATGAACTGGATGTCGGCATCGTAATGGTTGTTCAGGTCGAAGTCGGTCGTATAGAATTCTCCGTTCTTGTGTACCACCAGAATACTTTCTCCGCTCTGGAATTCTCCCAGATACTGTCCGCGTCCGTCGTAGTTCAGACGCAGCACATCGTGGTCGAACCATACCTTTCTGCCACCCAGTGTAGAGCCGCCGCGCTGTTTCAGGCTGATTTTGTGTACCTCGTACTTGGTCAGCAGGTTACCCATCGACTGGCGTCCCTTGATGTTGATGGTACTGAAATCTTTCTCGAATATCAGTTTCTTGATACGCGGGTTAGGGCGGAGGGTTACCTTGATAACTTCAGCTTCTCCATTTGGGTTGGCCGTAAAATAAACAATCTTTGAGCCGGGTGTACCCTGTGTTACGTCATATTCACGGTCGCGGATCATCGAAGTTATGTTAAAACGTTTGATGTAGTGGAATCCTTCTTTCCCGTCGCGGTAAATCACGTTGTAGATGGTACGCTTGTCGTTCTTCTTGAAGATGTTCACGTAAAGGATATTCTTGCCTACAAACAACTTGTCGGATATACGTACAATCTTATATTTTCCATCTTTGTAGAAGATAATCACATCGTCGATGTCGGAACAGTTGCAGATATATTCGTCCTTCTTCAGGCCTGTACCGATAAATCCTTCCTCGCGGTTGATATACAGTTTTTCGTTGGCTTCCGCCACTTTGGTTGCCACAATCGTATCGAAGTTTCGTATTTCCGTACGTCGTGGAAAGTTCTTTCCATATTTTTCCTTGATACGTGTATACCAGTCGATAGTATATTCGGTGATATGTGCCAGATGGTTGTCTATCTCCTCGATGTCAGCCTTCAGCTTGGCGATGAACTCGTCCGCCTTGTCCTTGTTGAATTTCAGGATGCGTGCCATTTTTATCTCCATCAGCTTGAGAATATCCTCCTTGGTTACTTCACGTACAAACTGTGGGTAGAAAGGAGTCAGTCGCTCGTCAATGTGTTCACAGGCAGCATCCATGTTTTCAGCCTGTTCAAACTGCTTGTCCTTGTAGATGCGTTCTTCGATGAATATCTTCTCCAGTGAGGCGAAATGCAGCGTTTCCAGTGTTTCGTTACGCTGGATATTCAACTCCTGACGCAGCAGCGACAGCGTATTGTCCACCGATTTGCGGAGCACCGCACTGACCGAAAGGAAATGCGGTTTCTTGTTGTCGATGACACAGCAGTTGGGCGAGATATTTACCTCGCAGTCGGTAAAGGCATACAGCGCGTCCAGCGTCTTGTCCGATGAAACGCCCGGAGCCAGATGTACCAGAATCTCCACCTTGTCGGCTGTATTGTCGTCCACCTTCCGCACCTTGATTTTACCTTTCTCGATAGCTTTCAGAATAGACTCTATCAGCGAGGATGTTGTTTTTCCGTACGGAATTTCACTGATGCAGAGTGTCTTGTTATCTATTTTCGAAATCTTGGCACGCACACGCACTACACCACCGCGTTCGCCGTCGTTGTAGCGTGACACATCGATGGATCCTCCCGTCTGAAAGTCGGGATAGAGGTGAAATTCCTCCCCATGCAGATAGGAGATGGCGGCATCACACAATTCGTTGAAGTTGTGTGGCAATATTTTCGATGAAAGACCTACGGCAATACCTTCTACGCCCTGAGCCAGCAGGAGCGGGAACTTTACGGGGAGCGTTACCGGTTCGCGGTTTCGTCCGTCGTAAGAAGCCTGCCATTCGGTTGTTTTCGGATTGAATACCACGTCGAGTGCAAATTTGGAAAGACGGGCTTCGATGTATCGGGGAGCCGCAGCATCATCTCCGGTAAGGATATTACCCCAGTTTCCCTGACAGTCAATAAGCAAATCCTTCTGTCCCAGTTGTACCAGCGCGTCGCCGATGGATGCATCGCCGTGCGGGTGGAACTGCATGGTATGTCCTACAATGTTTGCAACTTTGTTGTATCGTCCGTCGTCCAGTCGTTTCATGGAGTGCAGAATGCGTCGCTGTACGGGCTTCAGTCCGTCGTTGATATGAGGAACCGCACGTTCCAGAATAACATACGAGGCATAGTCCAGAAACCAGTTTTGGTACATGCCGCTCAACTGATGTTTTACGTTTTCGTCTCCCTGATCGACAGGTTTATAGTCAGAATGTGCTTCTTTATCGCTTGATTGGATATCGTTTTTTTCGAAAGTATCTTCGCTCATATAAGTGATTTAGTGGAAAAACAACAGACAAAAATACGAAAAAAAATATTCCTATTATATATATTATTGAAAATAAACCAGCATTTTACTGCTAATTCAAGGTGTGAATCATATCTGTTTTTGGGCAAAAAAACGATAATGTCAAAAGGAGTTAAGAATATTCCCTTCATCTTTTCCCAAAAAGCTCGGCACGTTTTCTGAAAATTTGTACAGAAAAAAATAAAATTTGTACAAATTTTATTCGCAACCTCAGGACGTTGCTCGTAGGACGTCTTATTTCTTCATTTCATTCAGCACGGGAACTGTCAGTGGAATGGCGAGCAGGAACGAACAAAGGTCGGATACCGCCTGACACATTTCCACGCCCTGTAAACCCAGAAAGTGGGGGAGAATCAAAATAAACGGAATGAAGAAAAGGCCTTGTCTTGCCGACGACAGCGTGACTGCGCGGACAGGTTTACGGATGGTCTGGAGCATCATGTTGCACAAGATGACCCATGCACCCAGCGGTAAGGTAATAAGCTGCCAGCGCAGGGCTCGTGTGCCGGTTTCGATGACGTGCGGGTCGTCGCGGAACCATGATACGATTTCGGGTGAAAATATGTAACCGATAACGGAACAGACGAGCAGAAATACAACTCCTGTCTTGACACAGAACCAGAATCCCTCGCGTACACGGTGGAATAGTCCGGCTCCGTAATTAAAGCCACAGACAGGCTGGAAGCCTTGCCCGAAGCCGATAAGGAAAGAATTGATGAACATGCAGATACGGGTGACGATGGACATACCCGCAATGGCTGCGTCGCCGTAAGCTCCGGCTGCCACGTTCAGCAGGATGGTTGACAGGCTGGCCAGTCCCTGACGGCAAAGCGAGGGACTTCCGCCGAAGACAATTTCCTTCAGATAAGAAGCCTTGGGAGTAAAGTTCTTGAACCGGATGCGGATATTCGTACCACGGCTGTCCATGATGAGCAGTACTGTAAAACTACATATCTGGCTGGCCAGTGTGGCCCATGCAGCTCCCGATATTCCCATGTCGAATACGAAGATAAGCAACGGGTCGAGTCCGATGTTCAGTACAGCTCCGATGATAATGCCTACCATGGCATATACTGCATTTCCCTGAAAGCGCATCTGGTTGTTCAGCACCAGCGAAGAAGCCATGAACGGGGCACCCAGCAGTACGATGCCCAGGTATTTCTCGGCATAGGGCAGGATAGTGGGGGTAGAACCCAGGGCGATACAGATTTCCGTAAGATACAGGTGCCCGAAAAGAGCAATTACTGCACCTGCCATGAAAGCGTAAAAGAATCCGGTTGATGCCATCTTTTCTGCACTATCGTAATCCTGTGCACCTAATTTACGTGAAATATAGTTGCCCGAACCGTGCCCGAAGAAAAAGCCAAAAGCCTGAATGATAGCCATGACAGAGAACGAAATGCCGACCGCGGCCGTAGACTGGGTATTGATTTTTCCTACAAAATAAGTATCTGCCATAACGTAAAACGAAGTTACCAGCATGCTGATGATGGTAGGTATGGCAAGCGACCCGATAAGTCTGGGTACCGGTGCGGTAGTCATTAACGTGAATTTGTCTTTCGTGCTCATTGCTTTTCGTTCAATCTTCTGCAAAAGTAGAAAAAAATAACCATCTTTCCTTACAGATTCCACCTATTCATAAGATAAATTAATACAGCTATTCTTATTTTTTGCTTATAAATGCCTATCTTTGTGCCCTACTATATAAGAGAATGTAAAATAAGAAATATCAAAAATAAAAAAGAAAAATGGCACAAGAAGACGTTTTCAAAAAACTTGTTTCACATTGTAAAGAGTATGGTTTCGTATTTCCTTCAAGTGAAATTTACGATGGACTGGGAGCCGTATACGACTACGGTCAGATGGGTGTGGAACTGAAAAACAATATTAAACAGTACTGGTGGCAGAGCATGGTATTGCTGCATGAAAATATCGTAGGTATTGATTCGGCTATCTTCATGCATCCTACTATCTGGAAAGCTTCGGGACACGTAGATGCATTCAACGATCCCTTGATTGACAACCGCGACTCGAAGAAACGTTATCGTGCCGATGTGTTGATTGAAGACCAGATTGCCAAATACGACGAGAAAATCAACAAGGAAGTAGCCAAGGCTGCAAAGAAATTCGGAGATGCTTTCGATGAAGCTCAGTTCCGCAGCACTAATCCGCGTGTACTGGAGCATCAGGCTAAGCGTGACGCATTGCACGAACGCTATACAAAGGCTATGAATGCCGGACCGGATTTGAACGAACTGCGTCAGATCATTCTTGACGAGGAAATCGTTTGTCCTATTTCAGGAACGAAGAACTGGACTGAAGTCCGTCAGTTCAACCTGATGTTCTCTACAGAAATGGGTTCTACTGCCGAAGGCTCTATGAAAGTATATCTTCGTCCGGAAACCGCTCAGGGTATTTTCGTAAACTACCTGAACGTGCAGAAGACTGGACGTATGAAGATTCCTTTCGGTATTGCACAGATTGGTAAGGCATTCCGTAATGAAATTGTAGCTCGTCAGTTTATCTTCCGTATGCGCGAGTTCGAACAGATGGAAATGCAGTTCTTCGTTAAACCGGGTACTGAACTCGAATGGTTCCAGAAATGGAAAGAAACTCGTCTGAAATGGCACAAGGCGCTGGGCTTCGGCGACGATCACTATCGTTTCCACGATCACGAGAAACTGGCTCACTATGCTAATGCGGCTACCGACATCGAGTTCCTGATGCCGTTCGGATTCAAGGAAGTGGAAGGTATCCACAGCCGTACGAACTTCGACTTGAGCCAGCACGAGAAATTCTCTGGCAAGAGCATCAAGTATTTCGATCCGGAAATCAACGAATCGTATACTCCGTACGTTATCGAAACATCTATCGGTGTTGACCGTATGTTCCTGAGCGTGATGAGCGCTGCTTACTGCGAAGAAAAGCTGGAAAACGGCGAAACTCGTGTCGTTCTGAAACTGCCTGCTGCACTGGCTCCGGTAAAACTGGCTATCATGCCGCTGGTAAAGAAAGACGGGCTGCCTGAAAAGGCTCGTGAAATCATGAACGACCTGAAGTTCCATTTCCACTGCCAGTACGACGAGAAAGACAGTATCGGAAAGCGTTACCGTCGTCAGGATGCTATCGGTACTCCGTATTGTATCACTATCGACCATCAGACGCTGGAAGACAACTGCGTAACATTGCGTAACCGTGATACAATGGAACAGGAACGTGTGGCTATTGCCGACCTGAATAATATCATTGCCGACAAGGTTAGTATTACTACGCTGCTGAAAACTTTGCAGTAAATAAATGAATGTGCATGAATAAAAATATATTATGGCTGTTGGGTATCCTCCTCTCGCTGAGCATAGGCTTTGCTTCTTGTAGCGAAGATACGCCGGAAGCTGATCCATACAGTGACTGGGCGGTACGCAACGATGCATATATTGACTCCATAGCTTCTGTATGTGCCAATCCTCCAGCCGGGGAAAGCTGGTTGAGGGTACTTGACTACAAGATACAGACTGAGGCTTCGGAGGGATTGGGAAATCAGACTTATACGCCGGGAAAGAACGACTATGTGTATATGAAGCTTTTTCCGGAAGATAATATTGAACCGCTGGGTATTTCTCCCCTGGGAACTGATACGGTGGCTGTACACTATCGCGGAAAGCTGATCAACGGTACTGTGTTTGATGAGAGCTTTTCCGGCGACTGGAATGCTGCGGTCAGTGAACCGAGAAAGTTTGCTGTTTCGGCCGTGATTACAGGTTGGACTACTGCATTGATGCAGATGAAGGAAGGACAGCACGTCGAAATGTATATTCCGAATGGATTGGGATATGGAGCTGCTTCAAGTGATGCGATTCCTTCATATTCTACCCTGATATTCGATGTACGTCTGGAGGAAGTGATTCATCCCAAAGGTCCGGACGACCGTTCTCTGAAACTGAAAGTGGAATAAATATCTATTCGTATAAAAGAGAAAGCATCAGCTTTGTTTCTCCATTCAGGAGGAAGGCTGATGCTTTCTTTTTTATGGCTTGTTTGTTCCTGAAAGATGATTTACTACTTGTGGATATCCTTTAGGCTATTTCTGTTCAAATTATATAACGACTGGCAGGTATAGATAAAACAATACCCCGAAAGTCTCTTTTTAAAGGCTTTCGAGGTATGTGGCTTTTATGAATCTGATATTGGAAATAATATCGTTTACTGTTCTTCGTCTACCTTGGCAGCTTCTACTATCTCCTCAGGTACTTCGTCGACACGTACATATTTCGAAACTTCATCGCCGTCTTTTACGGTCCATACCATTGAACCGGATTGCAGCAGGTCGGTTACGATATATTTGTTGTTCCAGTCGCCGTTTTCGTAATCGTATTCTCCGCTGAGGATGTATCCGTAGTGACTATCCTTTTCGATAGAATAAGTACCGGTGATGTAGCGTGGATACATGCTGTCGTGTTTCTGGTACATTTCAAAGTTCCCTTTGCGGTCGAATATAACGTAGATATAGAAATCTTCCGGTACCTGTTCGCCGTTCAGTTCAGCCAGTTTCCATGTGCCCTGCATCGTGATGGGAGTCACTTCGAGCGACGGCTCCATAACCACTTCGTCTTCGCTACAAGAGAAAGTCATCAGCGAGATGACAAGCAACATCAATATGTTAACTATTTTCTTTTTCATCATGCTATCAATTAATTGTTTTTTACTATTTATTTATCGGTCAGATTAACTTCCAGCGTGAGTGTGCGGTCACTTGGACGTCCTGTCACTCCATCAAGAATCAGAGGAGCCTTAAAGCTCTGTGTTCTTCCGGCCATCTTCGAGGCATCGATGCTTATTACGATGTCGGCTTCCTGTCCCGGATTGATGATTTCGGGCTCCGTTTTGAATGTTGCATATTGAGGCAAATTCATTACAGAAAGCTTCAGTGCTGTAGTACCGCTGTTGCCGCATAAAATTCTTTCCGTCTGCTTTTCGCTTCCTCCGGTCGTGATTCGGAATGTCACCTTGTTTTGTTTCAGCCTCAGTTTACCCATGGCGTACGGATATCGGCTCCATTCGTCACGACTTGGCAGCACATTGCCCAGCAGTACCAGCTTAGCCAGTGGCTGCTTGTCCGAAAGAGAAGAATATACGAATGTATTCGCATCGATGGTTCCCGGATGGTTCTTGGGGGTATAGGTTACACTGATGGAACCTTTTTCTCCCGGTTGTATCTGCAACTTGTCTGTCTGTGCAGCAGTACATCCGCAGTCGGTATGTATCTTGGTAATGACAACCGGCTGTGTACCGGCGTTTCTGAAGTCGAACTTCACCGTGACAGGCTGGTCATCTTCTGTCATTTCGCCCAGATTGATTACCGTCTGTTCAAACTCCAGCAGCTTTTCCGCTCCCTTCAGCAGTGAGGGATTGAGCAGCGAGTCTATCTCCTGACGGGTGAGCGGATGCGTGCCCTGGGCCATCAATAGCCCGGGGCAGCACATCAGTGCACTCAGTATCGTTAGTCTTATCGAATCAAATAGTTTCATTAATGAATTACTTTTAATTACATCCAGCCGTTATCGTTAGCTCCTTCGCGTACGGTAACCGTTACAGTCTGCGATTTTCCGTTGCTTGTGCTTACTGTTAGTTTGGTAATGCCGGCTTTTACTCCAGTCACGCTCATCTTTGTGCCTTCTACAGATACGGTTGCGATAGAAGAATCGGCAATCGTACAAGTGTAAGTCAGCGATTCGCCGTCTACGAAATAGCGTGCCAGATCGATAGTTTCAGATTTACTGATACCTACATATACGTTTGGTACAATCATTTCCGAGCCACTGCCTTCAATAGCATTCAGCAGATTTCCGGCATTAACCAGTCCGGCACCCATTTTATCCTTGTATGCAGGCAAAGACATTTTGGTGATAGCCGTACCGATAATATTGTGGTTCATGTGGTAGATTTTGTAACCGGTATAGTTTGTATACAGTTCCTGTGATGATTCTTTCATCAGTTCGATGAATTCATAAGCCTTGAAGTGCTTTCTCATCTTTACTGCATACGACAGTCCCAAAGCTGCTACACCTGATACGTGAGGGCAAGCCATTGAAGTACCGTCCATGTATCCGTAAGCTGGTTGTCCGTTGCGGATAAGAGTCGACAGAATAGAACCTTGAGCATCGGCCAGTGTGAAAGACGAGTCGTAGTAAGTCTTGTCGCTTTCACCTATTTTGCCATAATATTCGAGGTCACCACCCGGAGCACTCAGTCCTACTTCTTCACCGTAGTTAGTATAAGAAGCGGGAGTGAAGTCGGCAGCTGTAGCTGATACTGTAAGACATTTAGAGTATGCACCCGGATAGCCCGGTACAGCAGCGTATTCGTTTCCGGCAGCAAAGATAGCCAGACCTCCGTCGATTACTCCGTTAGGAGAACCGGCATTGTTGATAAAGTAGTCGAGTGCTTCTTTTTCCAGCGGATAGGCAGTTTCCCATTCCTTTTCAGTTGCCGGTCCAGGAGTGTATCCTTCCATCGGGTTTGCCAGACCTGAGTTGTAACCCCAGCTGCACTGGATGATGACAGCACCATTGTCGGCTGCATACTTGATGGCTTTGGCTTCCATATCGAGTGTTACACCCGAATTTCCGGCAAATACTTGCAGTGACATGATTTTTACACCATCCTGCTTGCCAGAACCTCCGGCGATACCGCATACACCCTCGTTATTGTTGTTTACGGCAGCGATGATTCCCGCTACGTGAGTTCCATGACCTGTGTCGTTTACATCGTTCCAGGTAATGATACCAGAATCGGTAACGAAGTTGTATCCGTACTTGTCGCCGGCGTAACCGTTTCCGTCGTTATCCATTTTGCTGCCCAGTGTCTCATTGGGGTTTACCCAAATATTGTCTTGCAAGTCGGGATGGGTATACATTACACCTTCGTCGAGTACAGCTACAATGATAGAAGGGTCACCGGTACATTTTTGCCAGGCATTCATGCAGTCAACGTCACATCCGGGAGTTGCCTCTGCCGGATAATCTTCGTTCTGGTTTTCGAAAGCGTAGTTACCTGTATTGTTATAGTTCCACTGGAACGGGAATCCCGGGTCGTTGGGAGTGCCCGACATTGCAGCAAAAGCTGCCGGAGTGTTGTTTAAGGCATTTTCGCTGACGTATACTCGCTTTTCGTTCGAGTTGTATGCTTTTTTAATACGGTGGTTACACTGTACGTGGCTGATGTCACCCAGTTTCGACAACTGGCGTGCAGCTTCGTGCAGGTCGACGTTTTCATCGAATTTTACCAAGTACCACAAGTGCAGTCCGGCTGCACGTGTACGGGCCTCATTCTTGCTGTCTACCGGGAAGATACGTTCGAAACGGTATCCTCCAAGGATGTCGAGCACTTCATCGGTCGAGGGAATGCCGGAGCGGGTCATAGCCGCTCCGCTTCTTGACGCACGAGTCATGGTCTGGTCAAGAATATCCTCCAATTCCGGTTTGAATTTGATAATGAGTTCTCCGGGCTGAGCATCAGCCGGTATATATATTTCTGTATTTTGTTCCGAAGTATAGGCCTGTTCCAGTTCGTTGTCCGAACATGCTCCCAGGAACAAAGCAAGTGTAGCGATATATATATATCTTTTTTTCATTATATTCTAAAGCTTAAATTGTATTTATTCTCCTGCTGTTTCTTCTTCCATCACATATTTTCCGTAATATTTCGGGAATGCTGCATTCTGGTCGTTTGCTATTTTTCCGTAGAAATATTCAAAGTCCATAGGTACGTTGCTGAAACCGACAACTTCTCCATTCGAGTTCTTTCCTTCTTCCTGAGTGAATACCATTGATTCAGGATACCAGTCAATCAGATGCGGATGGAATAGAATCCAGTTAGGCACTTTTCCTGTCAGGAAGTTCAGGTTGAGGTAAAGCACTTGTGTGTTAGGCAGTACGCAAGGTACGTCTGAACCTTTGACAGAGAATTCTCCTCCATCGTATTTTACCGTAACAGCCTTGTCGGATGTCTTCAGCCACTGGCAGGTATCGGTCAGCAATGTGCAGACGTCAGCATCAGGATGCTTGCTGGCATACTGGCTGTAGTTGCCAAACTTAGCCATCATTTCCTCGTCGGTAGGCAGTTCGCCTTCGATGAATCCGTAAGAAAGTTCCAGTTGTTTGAGGGTATCCCATTCCAGCAATTTCATAAATTCATTCTTGTCGTTTGCCTTGTTGAGGTTTATATACATACCGATGTGTATGCCTTTCCATGTGTTGCCGCCTTCCATCTGCGACATGTCGAGCAGGGTATCGGTCCGTCTGCATCCCGACAATCTCAGATATTTCAGTTTCGGGAAGTTTTCCTTGTTGACCAGATCGGTTATCTGGCTCAGTGAAGCAAAGTTGTTGCTTTCCAGTCCCAATTCTTCCAATCCTACATAACTCTTGTCGACTGTTCCACCCAGTTTGACGAATTCTTCAGGCAATTCTACCAGACCGTATGATGTGATAGAAAGCTTCTTGAGGTATTTCAGTTCACAGATTTCCGGGCCCAGTACGATTTCACGATCCTGACGGTTGGCGTTGCTCTGTACATGGAATGATTCAAGATATTTCAGATTCTTGATTTCCTGCGGCAATGTTTCCTTTGTATCGATCATGGCGATAGACAAAGAACGTACACGTCCTACGGCAGCTTCTTCAGGCAGGTCTTCGTCGGTTTCTTCCCACAGTGTCACATCGGTCCAGTTCTGCATGTTTTCGCTCACGTCGAGTGCATACATACATTGCAGTTTCTGGTTGATGAGGACTATAGAAATAGAGTCGCCTGCACGGTTGTCTTCTATCTTCATTGCCGGTTTCTGCGTAACAGTCAGGTAAACTCCGTCTATTTCATTACCGTCGCTGTCTATCAACTGGTCTTCACTGTTCTTGGCTACCAGCTTGATTGTAGCTACGCGGGTGTAAGGCACTGCGTTCATTTCCCATTTGAATCTTGCCTTTACCGAGCGTGGACGTGAACCTCTGTCAAGGTTCACGTTCAGATCTGATTCTTTCGGCAGTGTAAGCCAGTTTGCTTTATCCGATTCACTCATGCCTGCTTCGTCTTCTGCCGGAACTTCTTCGGCAAACGAGTAGTTTACGCTTTCGATTGCAAACTGTACATTGGTAGAAATAGTTACATCGAAATAACGGTTGTCTTCGATGTCAGAGTTTTCCAGTTCTACTTCCGGCTTGTCGAGGATGATTTGCTTTCCGAAGCCGAACTGAGTTACCTTCAGAATTTTCGGTGTATTACCTGCCGGGTTGAAACGAACTTGTGCAGTACGTGCCGTATAGGTCAGTGTAGAGTCGATGTTCAGTACGCAGGTAGCACTACCTGTTCCGTTGGCTGGCGATATAGATATCCATGGTGTAGAACTACTTGCCTGCCAGTTAACATCTGCCTTGACCATAATTTCTTTGAATGACTTTTCGGGTCCCACCGTGATTTCCTCTACATCGAGCGAGAGTCCGCCCGGGATGTTCAGGTCATCGTCTTCCTTACACGATGTGGTGATTCCTGCGACAACAGCCAGTCCAAGTATCAATCGATTTATAATTTTCATAATCAGTTATATTTCCTTTATTCTTTAATTATCGTTCTATTCCTAAAATGTCACATCCACGGATATCCTGAGTCTTGTCGTAGAACAAGAGATACATACCAGCCTGGATAGCCGAACATACTCCCGACAAGTCTATTGATATATTCGGATTATCCTTGATATCAAGAATCCAAATATACGGAGTTATGGTTTCGTCCACTTTACGAATATCGTTTGAACCGATTTGCAACTGTATCAGACTCGGACACTGAGTGATACCTACAGGCCAGTCGCGCAGTGTGCGGTTTCCTTTTTCGTCTCTCTGATAACGGATGGCAAAGGCTTTCAGTTCACTACAGTTCAATGGCTGAGGCGGAACTTCTGAGAATGAGTTGTAACTCAAGTCGATACCGGTCAGGTAAGGAATGTTTGTTGCTCTGAAGTCATCGCACAGCTTGGTCAGCTTGTTAAAACGCAAGTCGATAGTTTCGAGCAGATAAGCATTAGAACCTTGCATTTCACCTTCTTTCACTTCTGTCAGCTCGTTGGCAGACAAGTCCAGAGTCTTGATAGGAGAGCCAGACTTGAACAATGCTTTCGGGAAGTTTTTCAGCTTGTTGTATGCCAACGAAACCGTATATGCGTTGATACCCTTGAAGTTATCATCTCCTCCTGCAAATCCGGTAATCTTGTTGTGCGAGAAATCTACACTGTTCATGATATAGATAGACTTCGCATTGAAGATGTTAGGTACTTCTGTCAGTTCGTTATAAGAGAAACCTAATGTTTCTACCTCGTTGGTGAATGCACAGAAGTTGTCTGGAATAGATGTAATCTTGTTGTTATCCAGATACAGGGTAGACAATTTGATATCTGTTCCGAATGAGTGCAGGGTATGTATCTTGTTTGTTGTACAGTCAAGCATTTTAAACTTAACCATCTTATGCAACTGGGCATCATCAGGGAACTCTTCCAGGTTATTGTATCCCATGTAGAGAATCTGAAGTCTTGGTCCGGCAGGCATATCGCACAGTTTAGACCAGTCTGCTCTCAACTGTTCTCCGGTAATATTCTGGTTGCAGGCAATGTTTAGCAGCTGCAGCTCGGGAAGGTTACCTACCATGTCGAGTGGCACACGAGTTAAGTTTATACAGTTGTATATTTCTACGTCTGTAAGGTTAGTCATGTTTGACCAGCTCAGGTTTTCCTTTGCATATTGTTGTGCATAGTCAGAATTCGGGTCAGTCCAGTTTGTACAAATCTTATCGTAGGTGATAGGAGAGTTGGCCAGATAGAACTGCTGCAAATTCTTCAGGCGCATAACGGCCTTCGAAACACCTGTAATCTTGTTGGTTACAACTCCAATCTGAGTATCCTTCTTCGAAATGCTGCTGTATTTTTTAATCTTGTTATTCGGAGAAGAATAGTTGTTGATAGTCCACTGCAACATATCCGACATGTTTGCACGTACATCTCTGTCGAGGAAATGTTGCTTGTATTCCATACGCATTTCGTTGCGCTTGTCATCACTCATGTTGGGCTGTATTCCGTTAGGACCGAACAACATACCACCATAAGTTTCATCGTGTGAGCCCAAGGCAAGAATGCGCAACTCTGTCAGCTGACCGATAGCATCCGGCAGTTCGCCCGAAGCACCGAATCCAGCCAAAGTCAGCGAAGTAATACGTCCGTTACCGTCGAGTGTTACTCCCGGCTGGTCACCCCACATGTCGATATCCTTGTTGAAGTTCCAGTTTGTACCTTGCGGATAAGTTGCACCATAATAGCTCCAGTTCTTTCCGCCCATCTTGTCCCATATCTCTTTCAGAGCCAGATAGTCTTTGATGTTTTCGGCAGTTTTCGATACCAGTACAGGAACAATGGCATATTCAGTCAGCTCATTGTCTTTTACAGTAAATGTTTCACCGCTTACTGCTTGAGTTTCGAGTTCGGTTTCTGTTACACCCGATTTAGAGTATACCGTGTACGATATGACCTTATAGTCACCTGCAGGCAACCATACAGCAGAGTCACAATAAGCTACTCCGTGGTCTTTGTACTTATTGTTTTCGCTGTCCGGGTCATTCAGTTCGTATTCCTCTTCGTATCTTGCGTTCAGTTTCTCGAATATATAAGTCATCTGAGTGAAAGTGTTCTGTACCTGAATGGTAGCCAGCTGAATGTTGCTGAACAGGTAACCTTCGTTGTCGCTTGCACGTGACTGTGTATTTACATCAGGCAACTGCTTTTCCAGTTTGAACTTGACAGAACCTCTGGCCTGTGAGTCTATGGTGAGGTCTTTTACCGTCAGTCCGGAAGGAACGACTGTAAACATTTCGTCAGGGTCGGCCGAAACTCCGTCGATGACTTCATCCATTTTATTATAGATCTTATATCCGATCACTCTGTAGTCGCCGACGAGTAACTGTAGTTTGTCACTGCGCAAACCGTATTCCGCATTTTCGTCGTTGTATGCGTTCAGTACCAGTGTCTGTGTAATGCTGATACCATTGTATCGCATTTCCACTTCTATTTTCTGTGCTTCGCTCAGTTTGTCTATCGAGGCACGAGAGGCAGCACTTTGTGCTGCACCTTCTTCATTGTAAGATGCTTCCTTGTAAAGCTTGAACTGAACGTAGCCGTATTGGCTCTGGCTCACTTCTTCATCGTCAGAGCATCCGCTCATAGCCATGCCCGAAAACATGGCTATGAGTGATACAAATAATAGTTTTACTATATTAAATCGTAGTTTATTCATTATAACCAAACTTGTATTCCACATTCAATTAAAAAGTCCATCATATCGAAGTTAGCTACACCCACAGTCATAATAGGTTGTTTGTTAATCTGGTCTTGAGTAGGAGCACCAGATATAACGATATAAGTCTTACCGTCGATTGTTTCGGTAGTTGTCTTGGTATTTGTCCAAGCCCAATTGTTCATTACTCCTACCATATATCCTTCAGGGATTTCGCCAACTATTTCTAAGTAGATCTTGTTTCCGTTTTCCATAAGCGACTTGTCGGATAATACTACATACCAGAAGTTAGGAGTCGTCTTATCTTCGTATGGGAAGTACGGTGTGTTCGGATCACTCAGCATAGCTGCACCGTCGGGTACACTTGTAAACGGAACCAGTTCGCCGGAGCTATTCTTTACGTATCCTTTGATTTGCAGGTTCGTCACTTTCTTCTCAGGTTCCTGAGTGAAGCTTACCATAATATTTTTCTGGTAAGTATAAGAATCGAAGTATCCTTCCGAGTCGAGCAGTATCTCGTTGTATCTTCCTTTATACTTTTCGCAGAAGTCCTTAGAGAACAGCAGAACAATAGCTCCTCTTTCTGTATCACCTGTCAGCTTATCGACATCCAGTGAAACCTTTTTGCCGTTGATGTTTACCTTAACCCAGCTTTCCATGCCGGTAGCATCGAAGTTATAGGTGTATACATAATTGTTAGGGTATAACTCTTTTCTTTCTACACTACCGATGATGTAGCCAAATTCATCGTTTCTTACCTGGTCTACTGTCAGTGTAAGCGGTAGTGAGTAAGTAGTTTCCTCTCCAGTCATGGCGTTTGCTATAGAGAAGTAAGTAGAGTTATAATCCAGTGTCATGTGGCTCTTGCTGAAAGACAAGTCTGTTTCAACGTAAGAAATGACCGTTTCCTTCAGCCCTTCGTAAGAAACAGGTATTTCTACTTTCTTCGACATGTCTTCCGTAGCTATAACAATCTTGTCTTCAGCTTTATTGAAAGAGTAAATCGGTGAAAGGCCCGATGTCTTGTCGAATGTAAGCTGGAAAACTCCCGGAGTTTCTTCAGTAGTCAGAGCTTTAAGCCAGTTAGGCTTTTCAGCAAATCCGACCGGCTGTTCCGACTCTACAGTGATGGTGGTATACACGATATCATAGGCATTGTCTGTCAATCCGCTACCTTTGATAACCAATGGATGTTCAGCATCGTATATATTTCCTTCTTCATCCTTAATAACCAGGTCGGCATATACTTTTTCGTTGCAGGATATTTTGCAGATCACCTGTGACTGTTCTCCTATCTTAAGTGATATCTCGGCTACATCACCGGTTTCCTGGAAAGGAGAAATAATAATCTGTATGTTTTGTTCACCTGCTTTACCATAAGTAACAGTTGCCGGAATTCCGTCGTTCTCAAACTGACACCATCCTTTGTTACTTGTCAAGGTCCAGTCTGCATTGGCTTCGAAAGACAGTTCCTTCGTTTCTCCGGCGTTGCAAGTTATTTCTGTCAGGGCTGGAAATTCCGGAGTTACAGACGGAGTGTCAGAGTCGTCGCTACATCCTGTAAATGCAATCCCCAGAATCATGGCAAGCACCATAAACAGGTTCGTTGATTTCGTATAAAATGTTTTCATTATTAATTACCTTTAAATTAATAACCTTGTTCTTTTAACTTCTCGGCTTCAGCGTCGCTTATCCATTCCAGAATGTTGACATAAGTACCTACGGTTCCTACACCGTCTACATAAATCGTAACATACTGGAGAACGAAATTCTCGCATGAGCTATAGTAAGAAGTATACATGGTGGGCTGATACATCAGCAAGTTACCGTCGCCATAGATGGTTCCGAATGCTTCGCTGGTATTTCCGCAGACTTGTTCTTCCATGTTAACCAGTGGCTCAAGCAGATTCTTGCGGTCGAAATCCAGAACGATGTCGTAACCCTTGTAATACAAGTCGTGCAGTATTACCGAGTTTTCCTTTTCCGGGTTGACTTCGGTCTTGATAAGACGCATTGTTACGTTCTGCATGTAGTCATTAAAGAATGTAGAAGTAACCTTGCAATATCCGGTAAACGAATTGATGTCGAATGGACATGCTTTCTGCAAAACAACCTTCGAGTCGATGCCATATAAGCTCCACTGCTCTTCCTTCGGGATAATCAGACGGAGTCCTACGGTGAGATAATCATTGATTCCAATGTTATCATAAATTCCCTGAACCTGTACATTGGCTGCACATTCACCAGCCTTGATAGTAACAGTGTTCGACAACAGTTTGTAATGCTTTCCTTCCACTGCATCGCTGATGCTGTCTACCACTTCTACGGCAAATGTACGGTCGTAGTCGACAGGTACAGTGGCAGAAACCGGTACATTGAATACCTCTCCGGTTTCCTGTACGGCATAGCGGTAAAGCGTATCGGAAAACATAAGATAATTGGGACCTTCATAAGTAGTTCTTTCCGAATCACATCCGGCAAGCCCCATCAAAACAGCAATAACTGCGATACAACCTATAAACAGTTTTTTCATTATCGTATGTTTTTAACTTATTTATTACTTTCATTAGGTGCGATGTCAGCTCCCGGTGCCTCTATCTCATGCTGAGGAATAGGCCATACGAAGAGCGGATCGTCTTTTTCTACCTTCAGGCTGCTGCCGTTGCTCAACGACTGATCCTGAGGAGTGCGCTGGAAGCCTTTATGCCAACGTTTCAGGTCGTTCAGGCGGAAACCTTCCATGTACAGTTCTTTTACACGCTCTTGTTCGATGACATCCATGGCGTTGTCTTTCGACAGAGCTGTAGAACCTCCGTAAGAAGAGTAGCGTGCCATACGCAGGGTAGTGATGTCGCTTCCCGCCTTTGAGTAGTCGCCTTTCTGTGCGTATGCTTCGGCACGGATAAGGTACTGTTCCGACAGACGGAATACTTTAGGCATACTGACATGCAGAATGTTTGCATTCATGAATTCTTCATTTCCGAAGTACTTGATCAGCAGCGGCCAAGTCAGCGCATGGTCGTAACCGGTAGTAAACGACTGGAAGAATGTAGTAGCACGCAGGTCGTTTGCGTCGTACAGGTTCAGTACCCACAAAGCCGGTACATAGTCAGGCTTCAGAGTCTGATAGTTGTAATTGGCAAAGATGGTACCCAGTGCGCCACCGTATGAGTTGATGGTGAATCCTACTTTCCAGATGATTTCTGTAGAGTGGTCGTTAGTCCACATGTATTTGTAGTAGCTTACGCCCGAAGAGATTTCCTGATTACAACTTGACAATGCATAATATTGTGGTTCTCCGTTTCCGCCGATAACTTTCGATGCGTATTTGATGGCATCATCCCAGCGCTTCATGTACAGTGATATACGTGCGCGCAGCGCGTGTACGGTATATTCATTAAAGTAAGGAGAGTCGTACAATGCTCCGTCGGTAGCCGAGTTGTAGTCGTCTTCCAGTTTCAGGAGATCGGCTGCTCTGTCCAGATCGTCCAGAATGAACTTATACGAATCTTTCAGGCTGGCACGTACGATAGGTTCGTTTCCTTTGTAGTGTTCGGTAATTACCACACCCAGCTCGTTGGCAGCATCCTCATCGCTTTCGTAAGGTTTGCAGTACATTTTAACCAGTTCCGAGTATGCCAGTGCACGTGCGAAATAAGCTTCTCCGCAGTACTGGTCCAGACGGTCGTAATCCTCGTCGGTCTTGATTGACTGCTTTACTTTCTCTACGTTGTCGAGCAGAAAGTTACAGCGGTTAATGACACCGTACAGCGCACCGTATACAGCTTCCACCTGTTCGTTGGTAGGATGGATGTCTTTCCAGCGCCAGATATTTCCATAGACATTCGAATTTCCGTTTACGCCATAAACGAAATCGGCCTGCAAATCGGGCAGCAGAGTCAGGTATCCGGAGTACAGATAAGAACTCTTGAATGCATCATATATACCGATTACAGCCAGATTAGCATCACTTACTGTATTGATAGCCTCGTCTTGCAGGATAGAATCTTCCGGATACTTGTCGAGACAGGAAGTAGCAAGCAGGGCTACAGCGGACAATATGAAATATTTCTTTATTTTTTTAATCATTTTTCTTTTCTATATTAATTAAAATGAAACCTCTACACCAAGTGTAAACTGTCTTGACATAGGATACTGTGCCTGGTATATGTTTGAAGAAGATTCAGGGTCAAGACCTGTAAATCCGGTAAACGTCAGTAAGTTCTGTCCCTGCAAATAGATTCTTGCCGAACTGAAGAAATTGGTCTTGCTCAGCAGTCGCTGCGGGAATGAGTAAGCCAGCGTAACGTTCTTCAGACGCAGGAAAGAAGCATTCTCCAGGAAACGGTCGTCAAACTGAGGAGTAACACCGTGACGGGGAATATCGGTAATATCTCCCGGCTGTTTCCAGCGGTCGTACAGCAGACGTTTAGACTGGTTGTATGCGGCATACAGTCCGTTGCTTTCTTCAAAGTAGCGGTCGTTGTTGAACATCCAGCGGTCGGCTACCCAGCTGAACTGAGCGGCGAGCGAGAAACCCTTCCATGCCAGCGATGTTCCGAAACCGCCCTGCCAGGGAGCGTCGAAAGTCTTTCCGGTCATCACCTTGTCGCCTTCGTTGTATTCGTTGGTAATCTGTCCGTCCTTGGTATACCACAGGGCGTCACCGTTGGCAGGATTTACTCCGGCATAGCGGTTTATATAGAATTCACTTACAGAGTGTCCTACAACCAGCTTGGTAGCAGTAGTAGAAACTTCGTATTCCTGTACTCCGTTGTAGAGTTCCAGCAGCTTGTTCTTGTTGTACGATGCATTGGCGTTTACGCTCCATACAAAGTCTTTCGTACGGATCACGTCGGCACTAACGTTGAATTCCACACCACGGTTCAGCATGGCACCGATGTTATCCCAGTGTTCTCCTTCGCCGGTCAGGGCATATGAGTCGGGTACCAGCATCAGCATGTTGGTTGTTTTCTTGTTATAGAATTCGATATCGAGGTTGATGCGGTCGATGAATCCCAGGCGCAGAGCTACGTTGCTCGACCAGAGTTTTTCCCAGCTCAAATCCTCGTTTCCGCTCTGTGACGGATAGATACCGGCCTGATCTTCGTAATTGGCTTTACCTGAAACCAGTGCCAGGTGATCGTAGTCGGGGATAGAAGAGTTACCCGAAGTACCTGTACTCAGTGCAATCTGTGCACTGCTCAACCATTCGATGTCTTTCATTAGCGGTTCACTCTTCAGGTTCCACATGAAGCCCAGTGACCAGAATCCTGCCCAGCGGTTTCCTGTACCGAAACGTGAAGAAGCATCGGCACGTACAGAGAAGTCTGCGTAATACAGATCCTTGTAGTTATATTCGCCACGTCCGAAGAAAGACAAATACGAATAAGAGGTTGTAGAATCTGCCCACGATGAAGCACGTGTACCCGAGCTGATGTTTGTCAGGAAGTCATTCGACTGTCCGCTGGTGATAACCTGGAATCCTTCCGAGCGGTAGTCTACACCTTCCTGTCCCAGCAAGAAGTTGAATGAATTGTCGCTGTTCATTTCCCAGCGGTAGTTCACTGTCGTAGTTTCTGTCAGGTTCAGCATATCCGAGGAATTACGTCCTGCCGTACCGTTTTCGTTGTTGATGATATAGCTCGGGAACGATTGCATGAATGCGGTCGTATGCGAGAAGTCAGCACCGAACTGTGCACGGATAGTCAGGTTCTTTATCGGAGTAATTTCGGCAAATACGGTCGACAACACCTTATATTTCTTGTTGGTTACCGGATTGTTTGCCATCCATTCGATAGGGTTTGAACCTGTTCCGGTCCATGTTCCGTCGTTTTCCGAAGCCAGTGAGCCGTCTTCGTTGTACGGATTCCAGTACGGAAGCATAAAGCGGCAAGCCGAAATCGGAGTGTACAAAGCATACGAACCATCGTCGGCCTGTTCTATTTCTTCGTAGGCTACCATCGAGTTGGTACCCACTTTCAGCCAGTTGCTTGCCTTTACTTCGGCATTGGCACGCATGTTATAACGGCGGAAGGTAGAGCTTTGTGCGATACCATCCTGGTCGTAGAAACCTCCCGAAACGAAATAGTTCAGACGGTCGGTAGCACGGTTTACTGATATTTCATAGTTTTGCAGCGGTGCACGGTCGTTAAACACCATGTCCAGCCAGTTGACGTCGGTACGCGACAGAACGTCGTAGTCCTTGCCTGTATCAATTCCGATTTCTTTTTCGTACTGGATACGTTCGGCTGTATTCATCATATTCCAGTTGTTCTGAGCCAGTTGCGAGAAACCGTATTGTGCACGGAAGGTCACCTTAGCTTTATCCATCGCAAGACCGCGCTTGGTAGTGATTACAACCACACCGTTGGCAGCACGTGCACCATAAATAGAGGTAGAAGATGCATCTTTCAAGACAGAAATAGATTCGATGTCACTCGGACTGATTGTATTGAAGTCTGAGCTGGAGATAGGTACACCGTCAAGAATAAAAAGCGGTGAAGTACCCGAGTTGATAGAGTTGGTACCACGAATCTGGAAAGTGGCAGCCTTGCTGGGTTCACCTGAGTTAGAGATGACCGACAGACCGGTAGTCTGTCCCTGCAATGCCTGGTCGAAACTCGGAGCAGGCACGTTTTCCAACTTGTCATTTTTCACGGTAGATACGGAACCGGCGATTGTTCCTTTTTTACGGACACCATACGCCACGACAACCACGTCGTCCATCAGGTGCGAATCGTCTTCCATTGCTACGTTCAGCACGCCGGTTCTCGAGTTCACTTTTAGTTCCTGCGTTTGCAGTCCAATATAAGAGAAGACCAAAGTGGCTTCACCACCTTGAATCTGCAGCTCATAGTTACCATCGATGTCGGTAACCACCCCATTAGTAGTTCCTTTTTGCAAGATAGATACACCAATCAGCGGTTCGTTGTCGGATTTCGACACCACATTACCCTTGACTTTGTACATCTGGGCTAATGCCGACTGGATGCCTAACACTGCAAAAAAGAGTAACCAAAGACTAAATCTTTTCATCTTTTGCCTGTTAATAATAAAATTAATGATTAATAAATAGTTATTTTTTACCTAAAATCCGCAACTATCATCCAATACACGATTAAGGGT
>HF993173.1 GCA_000436795.1 Bacteroides sp. CAG:1076 | reverse complement strand
CATAAATCTTCCCTTAATCGTGTATTGGATGATAGTTGCGGATTTTAGGTACAAAAAATATTCTGTTTTGTACAAATTCCAAAAGTTCTTGTACAAAACAAGCCCACGACAACGGGAGAAAAGCCGAAGAAAAAGAAGGCATCTTTCTGAAAAAACAGGAAAACTATGGGAAACACCGTAAAACCAAGCTTACTCAATCACTTAATAGTATTTATAAATGAGCAACAACCCAACAAAGGAACTTTTTCTACAACACATCCGAATCATACTGATTCAATGAAAAGCCAAACGTCACAAAACAAGATGCTTTGACATTTCAACAAAAAACGAGCTTCATTGAAACACCAAAGCATCCCATCCTCTAATTCCTCATATCAACGGGAATTTAAACTAACCTTTTCCACATTCTTATTACACCTAAAGATGCAACGACTAAATCTACATTTCAATACAATAAACCATCTATAAAGATTAACGAGATAAAGCCCAAAAAGTTTAATGAACTTCCAAAAAAAATTTATAAAAGAGAGCTAAATACCATCTTCTTATTTATAAAAGGAGTAAGAAAGTGATATGAAAGCTAATTATCCTTCCAACAATCAATAAGAGCTTAAATACAAATTTTATCTAACTTTTAGAAAAAATATCATTTATAACAAGCTGATAAACAATACATTAAATATAATTTAGATTTATTCATTCTCGTAAATATTATTACAAATAGAAACTAAAAAATCAAAAGTTGCCGACCAAAATTTATTTTTTTCAAATAAAATCAAGCAAAATATTGGTTAGTTGATATATTTTCTATACGTTTGCACACACAATCTTACAATAACTATCAGCTATGAATTTAAAAAATCATCCTTATTGCTTATCGCAAGCTATTCCACCAATTAAAAACTGGCTGCATGGCAACAAGCTTAATTATTTGGTTTTGGCTGCAAGCATTTTTCCGATGGCCAGCACCCCAATGCATGCAGCTACTGAAAACATGCCTAACCAAACTATTCAATCGAATCAGAATAGTAAAGTAACTTATCAAGGTACTGTCATCGATGAAACCGGTAATCCCCTACCCGGTGTAAACATTACTTATAAAAACTCAAATGGGATTGGAGTCATTACAGATATCGATGGCAATTTCACCCTTGCCATTCCCCAAAACGTACATTCGCTTATTTTTTCATACGTAGGAATGAAAACGCAAACGGTACGTGTTAACAATCCTTCTGAAAAGGTCAAAGTACGTATGGAGCCCGATGCCGTAGCTATTCAGGAAACCGTTATTACCGGTATCTATACCCGAAAAGCTGAGAGCTTCACCGGATCTATGGCTACTTATTCGGAAAAGGAACTGAAAACAGTCGGCAACCAGAACGTGCTGCAAAGCTTGAAAGTTCTTGATCCGTCGTTCATTGTGCTGGAAAACAACCTTGCCGGATCTGACCCGAACGCCACCATGAACCTGAACATTGGAGGTAACACTAATATCGTTGGACTGGAAACTGAATATACCACCAACCCGAACCAACCACTTTTCATCCTGGATGGATTTGAAACAACTCTGTCGACCATTACCGACTTGAGCATGGACCGAGTTGCAAGTATTACCATCCTGAAGGATGCCGCATCTACTGCCATCTACGGTGCGAAGGCTGCCAACGGTGTAGTAGTAGTGGAAACCAAAAAACCGGAAGCCGGAAGATTGCAATTCAACTACAACGGCAACTTTGGTATAGAATGGGCCGACCTGACCGACTACAACCTGATGAACTCTTCAGAGAAGCTTCAGTATGAAAAGCTCGCCGGATATTACGGATCATTGGACGACAACGGAAACATCATCGATGAATATTACCAGAATCTATACAACCAGCGTATGTTGAGAACCAAACAAGGCATCGACTCTTACTGGTTGAACGAACCGCTGCAAACCGGTTTTACCCAAAGCCACAACATCTTTGCCGAAGGTGGTGATGCAGCTTTCCGCTATGGTATTGGTATGACCTACACACAAACTCAAGGTGTCATGAAAAATTCTAACCGTGACGTCTTGAATGGAAACGTACAGTTGACATACCGTATCGATAAATTCGCTTTTACAAACCAAACCAATATCACAAATACCGATGTAGAAAACCCGACGGTTTCATTCAGTGATTTTGCACGTACCAATCCGTTCTACGACAAATACAATGAATACGGAGAAATAGAACAGGTTATCGAAGAGATCAAATCGCCTACAGGTGGTACACAATATATAACCAACCCATTATGGGACTTGAACCAGAAGAGTTACGACAAGAATAACCAGTTGTCGTTTACCAATAACTTCCAGATAGAATACCGTCCGTTGCCAGAATTACGTATTCGAGGCAAATTGGGCCTCATCGTAGGACGATACAATTCTAAACAGTTCGATTCTCCGGAAATGAGCAAGTATCTGACAACCGATGAGTTGAAACGAGGTAGTTATACCGAATCGAACACCAAATCGTCTTCATACGATGGAAGTCTCGACGTATCATACGGAAAGACGTTCGGCAAACATACCGTAAACGCCATTGGTGGTATGCAGATTAGTGAAAACAACTCCAATCTGTCTATGTTCCAGGCAATCGGATATTCCAGCGACTTGTTCTCAAACCCCAACTTCGCCAATGGTTATCCGGAAGGTGGAAGACCGAGTTCTTCGATTGCAAAATCGAGAACAGCCAGCTACTATGCTAACTTCAACTACGGTTACCAGTTGAGATACCTGGTAGATTTCAACTTACGTACCGATGGCTCTTCTGTATATGGAGTAAACAATCCCTTCTCTACAACCTGGTCGTTAGGTCTGGGATGGAACATCCACAACGAAGATTTCTTCAATAAGAACGGCGTTCTCAATTATCTGAAACTGAGATACTCTATCGGTAACCCGGGAAATGCGAACCTGGATGCCAAGATGGCTAACAGTATCTATACATACTACACACAGTATCCAAACATGTTCGGTCTGGCAGCCCTGATCAGTTCATGGGGAAACAGTGGGTTGAAATGGCAGCGTACCAATGAAAACAACGTGGGTATCGACATTGAAATGTTCCACAACCGTCTGCGTCTGAGCACCGATTTCTTTATTAAGAAAACCGACCCGTTGTTGCTGAGCATCGACTTCCCGCCTTCTACCGGTATTTCACAAGTACCGATGAACATCGGAGCCATGAAAAATGTTGGTACTACTTTCACCGGAAGTTATATCATCATCCGTAAACCGGATATGAACTGGACGGTCAATGCCAACTTGCGTCACATCCGCACAACTTATTACAACATTGGCGACTTGCTGGAAAAATACAATGAAAAAGGACGTACCAACCAGACCCTGACACGATACTATGACGGAGCCAGCAACACAGCCCTCTACGCTGTCCGCTCGGCAGGTATCGACCCGATGACCGGTAATGAAATCTTTATCCGCAAAGACGGTTCGTATACCTTCAAGTGGGATTCGGCCGACGAAGTTATCTGCGGAGATTCTACTCCAGATATTGAAGGAGCATTCGGTACAAGCTTCTACTGGAAAGGCTTCTCTGTCAATGCCATTTTCAGTTACCGCTACGGAGGACAAGCCTTCCTTTCTACCCTCTTCAACAAAGTAGAAAACATCAGCGACGTACAGGTAAAGTACAATCAGGACAAACGTGCACTGTACGACAGATGGCAAAAGCCGGGAGATATTGCCAAGTTTAAACGTATTGATGATACAAGTACCACCAACATGTCATCACGCTTCATTGCTGATGACAATACACTGGAACTCTCTACCGTATCTGTAGGTTACGAAACTACAGCCGGAAAATGGTTACAGTCTATCGGTGCCTCATCATTCAACGTACGTATATACGGTAATAGCCTGTTCCGCCTGTCAACAATCAAGGAAGAACGAGGTATCGATTATCCGTTCTCCAGAAAGATTTCAGCCTCTGTCGGCATCCGTTTCTAATTATAAAAACTACCATTATGAAAATAAAGAACTTACTGAAAAACCTACTAATAATAACAGCTATCAGCTTCACCACTTCCTCGTGTGCCGACTGGTTGAAAGTGGATATGGAAGATGGTATCATGGAAGACAAGCTGTATAGCGAAAATGAGGGATTCTTTACCGTACTGAACGGTATATACAGCAGCATGAACGAAACTTACGGCTCTACCCTGTCGATGGGAGTGATTGATGTCATGGCACAATATTACAATGTACCTGCCAACGGTACACATCCCTATAAAGTATATGCCAACTACGACTATCAGGATGATTCATTCGAAAGTACTTCCAGTTCGCTCTGGGAAAAGACGTACAAAATGATAGCCAACATCAACGTACTGATAGATCATTGTGATGCTCCGGAGACTGCTCTTTCTTCACGTTACTACCCGATTGTGAAAGGAGAAGCACTTGCCCTGCGTGCCATGTTGCACTTCGATTTACTCAGACTGTATGGTCCTATTTACTCATCTTCAACAGAATCGAGCCAGGCTATCCCCTATCTGGATATTCCCAACAACAAAGACATCATGCCCATTCTCTCAGCCAAGGAAGTATGCGACAAGATTCTGAAAGACTTAAAAGATGCATCCGATTTGCTGAAAGATGATCCGATCCGTACAGAAGGTGTACAGGCTGACGACTCGGACGAACAATCGACCAACAATCAGGAAAATCCAACCTTCCTCCGCAACCGCCAGTACCGCCTGAATTACTATGCCGTACAAGGATTGCTGGCCCGCCTTTACATGTGGATGGGAAACAAGACCGAGGCCTATAACTGCGCAAGCCAACTGCTGGATGAGATTACGCTTAATCAAACATTTCCATGGGTAACCAGAGCGGCAGCGACCTCTACTTCCGCCCCCGACAGAGTATTCTCTACCGAGGTAATGTTCGGTCTTTACAACACCAGTCGCGGAACCTTGTTCGACGGACTGTTCTCACAGAGCCTGGAAGGTGATGCTCTCACTTTTGTAGGAGGCTTGTCGGGAGATGACTCCAAACTGGCTCAGTTCTACGGAACAAACAGTAGCAGTGACTACCGCCGCAAAATGTGGGAAGAAGTAGTAACCAGTACCGACAGCGAAGGAGAAGAAGGAGGCGTAAGTACAAGTATCACCTATTCACTGAAATACGAACAGGTTACTACCGATTCCTATTTCAAGTCGATGATTCCACTTATGCGTATCAGCGAAATGTACCTGATCGTAGCCGAATGTACCGACGACTTGCAAGAAGCACAGGATGCTCTGCACCAGATTCGCTGGAACCGTAACCTGACTACGGACGAAGAAGTAACTGCCGACAATAAAGAACAACTGATTACAGATGAGTTTGCACGTGAAGTCATCGGCGAAGGACAATTGTTCTTCTACTACAAGCGTCACGCTATGGAAGAATTTGCATCCGGTACCGATGTAACAACTACCTACAAAATGCTACTTTCCAATTATGTAGTACCTCTGCCTAAGAGCGAAACAGATAACAGACAATAAAATTTTATCGTATGAAAAAGCTATTGATTTATATATACATACTGGCATTTGCCGCATCTTTCACTGCTTGTGAAAAAGAAATCATGGACTACGAGGGAGTGGACGGACTGTATTTTGATGTCCGCTGGGGGGAAGACTTCCGATCTCCCGACCAATGGGCACACCAATATTATACCCCAGTAGAATTTGGTACAATGACTGCCAATACTTATACCGTACAATTGCGAGTAGCCACCAGTGGTACAATTAAGGATTACGACCGCCCATTCAGCATTACCATCGGCAAAGACAGTACCGATGCTGTAGCAGGAAGAGATTATGTAGATTTTCCCAAAGACTACGTCATCAAAGCAGGAGAACAATATGCCTATATAGACATAACCTTCAACCGTACTCCGGAAATGGTAGATGATACACTCACATTGCAGCTAAAGTTACAACCCAATGAGTACTTCGCATGCCCATTTACCAACTACGTGGATAATACGAAGTATGACCTTCCGGAAACTCGGTACGGTTACAACAATGACGCAACTTACCATAAAGTAATTATCAACGACGTAATGGTACAACCTGATGGATGGTGGGGCCAGAACGGCTTAGGAAGTTTCGGCAGCTTCTCACGTAAGAAATGGTTACTAATGATGGAAGTTTCAAATACCACCGTAGAAGATTATGCCGATAAGAACATCATGCCGATGGGACGAGCAGGAGCCATAGCTGAATCTCTTGCCCGGTACTTGCTGGAACAAGCGAAAAAAGGAAGAGAATATGCCGTTCTCGAAGATGACGGTACCATGATGCACTGTCCTACCGTCAACACCATAGACCCTAACGCATGGAAATACGGCGATACTCCAGACGATTACTATAACAAATAATAATTATAAAAATAGGATTTTACTATGAAGCTAACTCATATATTATATCCAGCCATGTTCGGCTGCCTTTTAAGCCTCTACTCATGTGTAGAAGACAAAGGCTCGTACGATCATCTTCCGGTAAATGAAATTACCGTTACGGGTACAGAAAAAACATATTCTGTACTGGCTGGTATCACAGAACTGACAATCGAACCGACGATAACCGGAAGTATACTGGGAGATGACGACAGCCAGTACGAATATACCTGGTATGCCTGTCAAAAGGATTTGGGAAGTGACCAGCATACCCATACCGTACTTGGCAATGAGAAAAACCTGAAAACAACCGTAGTCATGAATCCGGGAAGCTACAACCTGTACCTGATTATCAAAGACAATTCCACCGGTATGCAATGGATTATATCAGATATGACACTACAGGTCAGCACCTCACTGACTACCGGTTTCTATGTGTTGGGTGAAAAGGAAGACGGAGTGATTGGAATAGATTTCCTGAGTATGCCTAACAGTGTAGGTGACACTACCATGATACATGATATCTTTACCAATTCAGAACAGCTCAAGGGAGCAAAAGACTTGTTGTATACCGGATACATTTCCAACCCGTCCATGCCGGTCAACTTATGGCTGATTACTGAAACCAGCTCTTACAAACTGGAAAACTCTATTCAGGAAAAGACCTTATTCGATATCGATCCAACTTACAATGAGGCCTTCACTTTCCCATCTCAGCTCATCAAGCACCCGGTGAAAGTACTCGACCAGTTCCCGCATCAAGGAATATATGGAAAAGCATACGATACAAGCAACCGTGGTTTCATAACAGAAGATGGAGTTTTTGCAAGCAGTATCATTTCCGGAGAAATCTTTGCAAGTCCGATCAACCGCTACGATGCATCCACGGCTAAACTCTTCAAGCCCTACCCTCTGGGATTCTGTAATCCTTACGGAAGAATGAGTGCAGTAGTATTCTATGATATGGATTCAGAAAGTTTTGTATACCTGAAAAACATGTATGCTAAATACTGTACCAAGTTGACTGAAACGGCAGGAGCCTTCTCATGGCAACAGACTAACCGCACCATCGTATATGGTGAAAACAATCCGATATCCAGCTTTGCTCTGATGAAGAGTACGGAAAATAATACGGATTACTATATCTACCAGATGACCATTAGCTATTCAACCGTCAGCAAGACCAATGCATACAGCTTTACTGCTGCCGAAGCTACCGATATTGACAAGGCTACATTCTACAGTTTCTCTTACGAATATCCTATCATGATTTACGTAGCAGGCAACAAACTGTATCAGTTCAATTACGAAAACAAGGTATGCAAAGTAGTAAAAACTTATCCGGGAGAAATCACTTATGCAAGTTTCGAATGGCAATCACGTGGCGAACTTGACCTGGTAGTCTGCACCTACGATCAAGCCGCAGAAGCTGATGAGAGAGGAACAATTTACAAATACACCATGGGACAGGATTTGAACATCGAACCCATTATGACAGGTGTAGCTCTGGATAAAGAATTTGTATATCATACTCCACTGAAGATTAAGAAAATAGAATACCGTAACAGCTCGAGATAACTTAACAATAACAAGAGATTGCCAGAAGACCTATTTCCCCATCGTAGGAATCAACTTCCTGCAATCTCTTTTTCAGAAATAAAATATTATAATTCATCTATCAACTCTTATGAAAAAAACACTTTCATCAATCCTGTTGGGTCTGACACTGGCAACAAGTACCGTAACTGCTCAGACCAACTTCCGCAGCATTGATTTCAACGAAGCAGTAAAACAGTCACAGGCTGAAAATAAACTTGTATTTATCGATTTCTATACAGACTGGTGCGGTCCTTGCCGGAAAATGTCGAAAGAAGTATTTCCACAAAAGCAAGTCGGCGATTACTTTAATTCACAATTTGTCTGCATCAAATTGAATGCCGAAAAAGAAGGAAAAGAACTGGCTCAGCAGTTCGAAGTAAAAGCCTATCCGACCTTTGTCATAGCCGACCAGCAGGGTAAGGCAAAAGTAACTATCACTGGAGCTTTTCCGGCAGATGCATTTGTAGCTAAAGTGAAAAACGAACTGAACCCGGAAATGACCCCCGAACGCATGAAGCAACGCTACGACAGCGGCGAAAGAACTCCTGAACTGGTAGATGCCTATGCCATGTCGTTTATGGAACAGAAAAAGCTGGATGAAGGCTACAAGATAATCGATGATTACTTCAACTCACTAACCGACAAACAAAAGCTTTCTGCCGACAATCTCTTTGTCTTCACACGCTATACGTTCGACGTTTCCGACCCGAAATGTCAATTCTGGACAAAGAATGTTGAAAAGGCAGACAGCAAGACAAAAGAAGCAGCACTGGCTCACCTCCAGAAGCTTTATCACTCGGCGACTTCGACTTATCTTTCGGGCTATATCTTCGCTGAAAATAAATTCAATGAAGCAGACTACCAGCAGCTCAAGCAAGATATCTACTCGCTGAAACTGGATCAGAAATATCCGTTCGCTCCTGTATTCGAACTGATAGAATGCTATGCCAAGGGAGATAAGAAAGCCTATTTCGAAATGGTTAAGCAGAAAAAATCAGAACTCGACTCACAAGATTTCGAACTCATCCTGCTCAACGTCACTCGCTTGTTCCCAGACTCACCGGAACTGATGCCTGAAGTAATCAAGTATATCAGAACTTCACTTCCTGAATTGCGCGGTTCTTCCATCATGATGCTGGGACGTGTACTGATGAACTTGGAAAAGAATTAACAGATTTATCTATCATTTTATTGAGAGAGGTTTTCGCTCCTTGCGAAGCCTCTCTTTTTTTGTATAAGTGCCTTAACAAACCGATGCCCAAACATACGGGCATAAAAAAAGGAGTACCGCTGTACTCCAACCTTTGTTAACCTTAAATCTAATACTATGAAAAACACAGTGCAAAGATACGGACTTCCTGCAAACAAGCAAAAAAAGAGTGATAAAAATATGCTTTATAACACGTTTTAAGAAAAAGCATATTTTTATCACTCCTTTTTTAACACTTTAGCCTATAATCCGAGCTTTGCTGAAATTTCCAGCATTTTCTTGATAGGTCGAACTGCCTTTTCAGCGATTTCATTATCAACTTTTACTTCAGGCCACTCGTACTTCAAGGTATTATACAATTTCTCGAGAGTATTCAAGCGCATGAAGTTACATTCATTGCAAGCACATGTGCTATCTTCCGGAGGAGCCGGAATAAAATTCTTATTCGGACATTTCTTTCTCATTTCATAAAGGATACCACTCTCTGTAGCCACTATAAAGTTTTTCTTGTCGCTTGCCATAGCATATTTTAACAATCCAGCCGTCGATCCTACTTTATCAGCCAGCTTTGCAACTGCACCTTTACATTCTGGATGTACCAATACATCCGCATCCGGATATTGTTTCTTTAACTCTATAATCTTTTCGACGGAAAATTTTTCGTGTACATGACAAGCTCCATCCCAAAGTAACATACTCCGGTTAGTAATAGAGTTAATATAATTACCCAAATTTTTATCCGGACCAAAAATAATTTTTTGTTCCTTTGGGAAACTTTCTACTATCTGCTTGGCATTTGTAGAAGTCACTACGACATCAGTTACCGCTTTTACTGCCGCACTGGTGTTGACATACGAAATGACCGTATGGTCTGGATGCTCTTTGACAAACTGAGAAAATTCATCAGCAGGGCAACTATCGGCAAGTGAGCACCCGGCATTCAAGTCAGGAATCAGTACCTTTTTGTCAGGACACAATATTTTTGCCGTTTCTCCCATGAAGTGTACTCCACACATTACAATGATATCAGCATCGGTCTTTGCTGCCCATTGTGCCAGTGCAAGACTGTCACCGATAAAATCTGCAATTTCCTGTATTTCGTCAGCCTGGTAGTAATGCCCGAGGATAACTGCGTTTTTTTCCTTGCGCAACTTGTCTATTTCAGCTTTCAAATCGAGAGCCTTATCTACGGGTTCAGTTACATAACCCCTTTTCAACCATTCTTCTTTATTCATTATTAGATTATATTTTTTCTTCTTTTTTGAAAGAATATATGATAGTTATAATAGGCCGTTAATAGTGTTGGTAAAAAGAATACCGGATTTCTTGTTTTTTAGGTTATAAATATCCGAAGTGGAGATATTAGTTAGCCATTAACAAGCTTATGTATTGATATTATATGTTTTACTGCTTCTATTAACTAATTGTTGATATGTCGCAAAGTTAAAAACTTTCCCTTTATTCACTTCCGATTTTTAGCTAAAAAATATGTTTAAACTACTGATGAAACTTTCTGTTAAGTTTCTTGGATTGTTGGTTTTCTGGAAGCCATAACGTTTTTATCGGATAATGCAAGATTTATTTTTCATTTTCTTTGATTTGGTTTTTTACACCTTTTCCACCGTTTTCAACAAGGTTATAAATATAGTTTCCTATCTTTGTGAACGGAATAAAGATTGAATTATGTCTGAATTAAGAAAACTGAAAATAACCGAAATGCACCGTCTGTCGGTGGAAGAATTTAAGGAAGCAAGAAAACTTCCACTGGTTGTAGTGTTGGATGAAGTACGTAGTCTGCATAATATAGGGGCGGTTTTTCGTACTTCGGATGCTTTTCTGGTTAATTGTATTTATTTATGTGGCATTACAGCTACACCTCCTCATCCAGAAATGCATAAGACTGCTCTGGGAGCTGAGTATACTGTCGACTGGAAATATTGCAAGCGTACACAAGATGCTGTAGATGAACTTCATGCAAATGGATATACTGTACTGGCTATTGAACAGTGCGAAGGCAGTACAATGCTTGATAAATTAGTTTTGGAAGCAGATAAAAAATATGCTATTGTGATGGGAAACGAAGTAAAAGGAGTACAGCAGGAAGTTGTGAATATGTGTGACGGTTGCATTGAAATCCCTCAATATGGTACCAAACATTCGTTGAATGTTTCGGTAACTGCAGGTATTGTTCTGTGGGAATTTGCCAATAAAATGATGAAATAAGTATAAGTAATACCTTGTTCCTGCCATTGAAGGAATAAGGTATTATTCTTTGTTGATAACCTTATTGATAACTTGTTAATTTATTGATTATCACTATTGTTATAACTGTCCGTTTTCTACAAGGGTAACAACTCTTTCTATCATCTTATCTTCATCATCAGGATGATATTCTTTTTTCAAGCTTGCTCCAAACAGAGCTGCGAATGTCTGATAAAATCCTGCCTTAAACGGACCCATGAATGCTTTTACCAGTTGGTAAGACGACTGGTTACATTCCCTGTTTACTAGCTTAATCAGTAATTTCCCTTGTGAGAAAGTAAGTTTTTTCATTCGAGGCGTATATTGTTCCTTCAGACCTTTTTCTACCATCTTTATATGGCGTGTGCGTGCTTTCTCATTAGGAAGAGTCTGTAGATATTCATATGTTTCGATAACTGCCCTGTTTATTTCCTTCGCCAGTGGAAGTGTCTTTTTTACATCTCTTACCAGTTTATAGTAATATCTTTCTTGTTTTTTGTTTTTAAACCTCAATCGAGGGTATACATATATATTTTTTAGCGTTATACAAGGTATAGTATCTCCTTCATATACACAAACAGGAACCATATATCCCTTAGTGTCCGATGGAGAATGCTTTTGTGCGTTGGCTTTCAGTGCAAAAGCTATCAGCAGAAATAGTAATATGTATACACTATTTTTCATGCTCGCAAAAATACGCATAATAATGAAGCTGTGTCTGATAATACGAATTTTTAACTTATACAAGGCGTTGAAAAGCTGTGAATAGAATGTTAATAAGAACGTTTATTGTTTGTGTATTAGTTAGTTATATAGTTACTGACTTACAAGCTCAATCGAATTGGGTTGAGTGGAAGGAGGATATTTCCGAAACTGAGGATATAAGCAACTGGCAAGAGCAATATGAGTTTCTCAGTGAACTGGCAGAGCATCCTTTTAATATCAATACGGTTACCAAAGAACAACTGGAGCAGTTGCCCTTTCTGTCGGATCAGATGATAGAAAATATCTTGTATTATATATATAAATATGGTCCGATGGTAAGTAAGAAGGAGTTGTTGGGAATAGAAGGTATGGACTGGCAGACCAGGAAATTTCTGGAAGATTTTATTTATATTGGAGAGGCTGAAAAAGAGAAAGATAAGTTCTGGTGGAAAGATGTCTTGAAATATAATAAACAGGAGTTGTTAACACGTGTGGATATTCCTTTGTATATGAAATCGGGGTATGCAGATTATAATGAAAAGCTTTTGGAAAAATATCCCAACCGCAAGTATTATGGAGATCCGCTCTACCATAATCTGCGTTATCGGTTTCAGTTTCGAAATCAGTTGTATATGGGATTTACAGCTGAGAAAGATGCCGGAGAGCCCTTTTTCTGCAGATACAATAAAAAAGGGTACGATTTTTATTCTGCTTATTTCTTTCTACAAAATATAAAGAAGTTGAAGGCATTTGCAATAGGTAATTATCGGGTAAGTTTCGGATATGGACTGGTTATCAATACGGGAGGATTTAATTTGGGAAAGTCGGGCTCATTAGGAAGTATGAACCGTATGGGAAGAGGAATAACCAAATATACTTCGACAGATGAAAGCAATTATTTACAGGGGATAGCTGCTACATATAATCTAAAGAAACGTTGGACATTGTCTGCTTTTTATTCATTTCGTAAGCGGGATGCACGTATAGAAGATATGTTTATAAAGTCGTTGAAAACGGATGGATATCATCGGTTGAAAAAAGATATTGAAAAGAAGAATACTATAAATAATCATTTGGTTGGTAGTAATTTAATATATAATGGAAAACAATTTGAATTTGGTTTAACAGGTGTTTATACTGTTTTCAACAAAGTGTTGAATCCTGATTTTCGTCCCTACAATTTGTATTATCCTCGTGGAAAATATTTTTTCAATGTAGGAGGAAGTTATAAGTTCTTTTTCCATAAGTTTATTTTATCAGGGGAAACGGCCTTCGATAAATCTGGTAGAGTTGCTACACTGAATATGCTAAGTTATTCACCGGCTGTTCATACAAGTTTCTTACTTATTAACCGATACTATGATAAACGTTATCAGGCTATTTATGCAGATGCTTTTGGCGAAAATTCTAAATTACAGAATGAAACGGGTATTTATATAGGACTGGAATCCAGCTTTTTCAGTAAATTGAAGATTGCATGTTATGGTGACTTCTTCCATTTCTTTTATCGAAGATATCAGGTTGATAAAGATCATACATCCGGTTTTGATGGTTTGTGTCAGTTGAGTTATTCACCTATTAATTCACTGACTATGTTGATAAAGTATAGCTATAAGAATAAAGCGAAAAACTACACTTCAGCCGATGAGAAAAAATATATATTGCCTTATATCCGTCAGCGTCTGCATTATCAACTATCGTATAAACCCTGTGATAAATTCTGGTTGAAAACTGCAACCGAATATGTGCATACTGCTTATAAATCCGGATCATCTTCGAGCGGAGGTTTTATTAACGGAACACTGGGTACCAGTTTATCTTTTGTACCGGTACAGATTTTATGTAGTGGAGCTTGGTTTCATACACAGAATTATGACTCACGCATTTATATGTATGAACCGGGCTTGCTGTATGCCTTTTCTATGTTTTCTTTTTATGGAAGAGGCAGCCGTTGGGCAGTCAATTTAAAGTATAATTATAAGAACCGGTTAATAATTCAGGGAAAATGGGGATTGACTTACTATAAAGACCGTGACCGGATCAGTTCGGGAACAGAGGAAATACAAGGAAACCGTAAGTCGGATATACAATTACAACTGAAAGTAAAGTGGTAATAAGAATATAATGTGTACTTTTGTCCGTAAACTAAAACTAATACGACCTATGTCAACAGTTATTTATCCTTCTCCTATATTTGGTCCCGTGCATAGCCGGCGTTTAGGCGTTTCGCTGGGAATAAACTTACTTCCTGCCGATGGTAAGTTTTGCACATTCGATTGTATTTATTGTGAATGCGGATATAATAAAGATCATCGGCCGAAACAGAAACTTCCGACTCGTGAAGAAGTACGTGAAGCCTTGGAAAAGCGTTTGATTGATATGCAAGCCAATGGTCCTGTTCCTGATGTTCTGACGTTCGCAGGTAATGGAGAACCTACTGCTCACCCTCATTTCCCGGAAATTATAGAAGATACTTTGGCATTGCGTGATAAGTATTTCCCGAATGCAAAAGTCAGTGTGTTGAGTAATTCTACGTTTATTCACAAGGAAAAGGTTTTCGAAGCATTGAATAAGATCGATAATAACATATTAAAGCTCGATACGGTGGATGCGGAGTATATTCAACGGGTAGATCGTCCTACGGGAACTTACGATGTAAACAAGATAATCGAAGGAATGAAAGCCTTTAAGGGTAATTTGATTATTCAGACCATGTTTATGAAAGGTAGGACCGACGAAGGTTTGGATATAGACAATACTTCCGACCGTTTTGTACTGCCATGGCTCGAAACTGTAAAGCAGATTGCTCCCCGTCAAGTCATGATTTATACAATAGATCGTGAAACTCCCGACCATTTCCTGCAAAAAGCTACACACGAAGAGCTGGACCGTATTGTAGCATTACTGAAAAAAGC
This sequence comes from Bacteroides sp. CAG:1076, assembly GCA_000436795.1. Lineage (GTDB taxonomy): Bacteria > Bacteroidota > Bacteroidia > Bacteroidales > Bacteroidaceae > Phocaeicola. The sequence continues at coordinate 10,108 of HF993173.1, read as the reverse complement.
AGGATTGAATGCTACGGCATCTTATTGAAAAGAAAATATGATTGTATTCGAAGAAAGCTATCTCAAGAAATATTTGGGGTAGCTTTTTGGGTATAATGAACGGTTCCTTCACGTATGGACATAAAAAAAGGAGTACCGCTGTACTCCAACCTTTGTTAACCTTAAATCTAATACTATGAAAAACACATTGCAAAGATACGGAGTATCTCGTTATTAGCAAATAAATGGCATAGAAAAGTGTGTTTTACAACATAAATTAAGAAAAGATATGCAATCCATAACAGTGTTTTACAATTTTCCAAAGAAAAGACTGAGTTCCCGACTTTAGCATATACTTGCATTCAGGAACTCAGTCTATCAAAAAACAGGAAATAATATGTTTAAAAGCCTTATTTCACCGTTACTTCATCGATGAAGAACCACGAAGGATGACCTACCCCATAATGCCAATGAGGACAGACTTTTGTCCCCGTTATTTCAACCTTCAGGTACCGTGCCTGCAAAGGAGTATCCGACTCAGCCTTCACCCCTCTGAAAAGTACCTTTCCCGAACGTTCCTCAGGCATATCAATCGTTTTCCATGACTGATAATTTTCGCCATCTACCGAATAACTATACGATACGCTCAATGGGAAAAGGACCCATGCACCAATCTGATGCAGAAAATCGGTTTCAATGCTTCTTACATCCTTCACTTCACCCAGGTCGAGTACAAAAGATCCGTCTGTACCTTCCCAGCCAATCCAGCTTTCTACGAACCCAGCACCTCCAAACAATCCGTCGGTTAATGCTGTTTCACCTAATTTCTCGTAACGCTCGTGAGGACGCTGTAACCAGATGACTTTAGCACCTTTTGCCAAATTGACGTTTTCTTTCGGCAAATAACGTTCACGATACAACTTGCAATAATCCAGTGCATGATTGTTACGCTCGTTCAACATCGGATCGCCCATGCGTTTGGCTTCCTGTTCAAAATAATTCAGTTTTTGCGTTACGGTAGCCAAATCCTTTTCAGTTTCCGTACGCAACAGTTCCAGTTCGGAATAAAGCAACGGCATACGTGCTCTCTTTACCCGCTCCAACAAGACTGCATCACTGCCAACAGCAGCTTCGGCCTCATCAAACAGTTTCTGATAACGCTTCATCAGTGCCGGACGCAACATGCCGTTCTTGTGGGAAACAGGAGAATCGTAAATCCACAGACGCTGTCCGCTGCCCAGCAAAGCACCCTCCATCACCTTTATATAACGATACAAATAATCACCAGCCGCACCGTAATATCCATTCAGGAAATGCTTCATCAACTTGTCTACATCGGCATCGGGATTCCACATTAACTTGGCTACAAGGTAAGCTCTCAATTCCGCAAAATCACCGCACCAGCTACCTGCAATCTGAGAAAAGTGCATTTTCACATGATGGTCGCGGAAAGTACGTATATTATCTTGCAAGATGTGAAAATTAGGGAATGGAGATAAGTAATTATCGAAGTTTATTCCGTAATCCCACACAAAAAGATTGTCTGAAATCTTCGACCAGCCATCGAGTGCCTTCATAAACTGGCGTCCACTGGCATTTTCCGTCAATGAAACTTCACGGTCACAATCAATATCACACAGCATTACCGTCACATTGGGCAAAGGCTTGACATGCTTGGGAGGATTCATGGTATACAAATAAGCAAGTGTTGCAAATTCCTTATCGGGAAAACGTGTGGCCAGCTTATTCAGAAAATGAATGACAGAACCCGACAAAGCCCCTTCTTCCTCATCTATTTTCCGACAGTTTTCACACGTACAATTCGTATAGTTACCATCATTCTGACTTACACAAATCAGTTTTTTATCAGGATTTGCCTTGAAAATAGAATCAATACGCTGCGATACGATTTCGAAGACTTCCGGATTGCTCAGACACCACTGACTTGCCTTGCCCGGATTTCTCTTCCCATTGAAATATGCATAATATTCAGGATGCTTTTCTCCATAGACTTCTGCCGGAAGCAATTTATCGAACGTGTGTACCCAGTATCCGGCAGCAAATTCTTCCTGAGGTTCTTCCAGCCGGTTCCACCACTTATAGATGGAATCGTTCTTGGTTGCATAGCACTGCGTTTGCCGATAACGGAATGCAGGATTATCAACTTTTTCAATCAACGGCAAAGATATATTATCCGATTTCTTCAGTGAGTATTCGTTTTCCCCCCAATAATCTACTCCCAAATAATCTTCAAGCAAAGATACCGCACCATAAACTACTCCATTTGCTTCACCCGAAATTTTCAGGATTCCCCCGGAGGTCGATAAAGCATACCCATCCTCCTTTACTCCGTCTGGTGCTTCGGCTCCGATAAGTATATCGCCTTTCTTCACGACCTTATCCGTTACAATGGGAATATCCGCACCCGAAATACGTCCAACAAACAAGCGCAAAATATTTGCAGCCGTACGATTCTCTCTGGAATCTTGCTGCAAAACGATGACTGATTTAGTTTTCCCACCTTTCACTAAATCAATCTGTGCCTCGGCATGCAGACAAGCAGAAGCCAGCAAAGCTCCTAAAGCAAACCTTGAAAAATGTCTTAGTGTTTTCATAATAATTTATTGTTATAAAATAGATATAAAAAAAGAAGGCGCCAGACCTTATCGCAGGTAGCACCTTCCATGTTGTATTTATTCGGTCAATTCGAAGTACAAAGAAACATATTTATTTCTTTCCATCCAAACGTTCATTGGGCGACCATACCGTTTCGCCTACCGAATGACCATCATTTCCATGTCCGGTATAGTCTTTAAAGTTATTGCCAGAACCTTCATCCATCTTCCAGTATGCCTCCAGTCCCTCCGTTGTCGGATCAATAGCATACATATTCTCCTTTATCTGAGTTTGCGAAATGGCCTTGGTCCAGAATCTTAATTCTGAAACTTTCACATTTGCTCTCAGATAATCAGTATTACCAAAGCTGAATTTATCTTTTCCAAGATTTGTAACCTTACCCGTCACGGCAATCTGATTATCCAGTTCTCCATTGACATACAGAGAAAGAGTAGCACCATCACAAACAACAGCCAAATGATACCAAGTATTCACACTGAATTCCATATTCGAATTCATCTGCGTACCCTGATTCTTTACCTGGAAAATATTTCCCTTAATAGGCGCATCACCAAAACGGGTATAAATCTCACCATCCATACCATCTGGAGCAAAGGCACCAAACATAGCCTGATTGTTCAACTGTCCGATACCTGTACCTAATTTGTCTATATTGACACAAAATTCAACAGACCATTGCGTCAGCGAATAATCATTTTTCATAGCAAACTTCGCATTGTTACTGCTATTAATAATGGGAACCGTAACAATGGGAGTCTTTTCCAATTGATAAAGAATAGACGAAGCTCCTGACAATACAGATGTGTTGGCACCTATCAGACCGACAGGAAGTGCATATTTCTTTCCACTGGCAAGCAACTCTTTCGATAAAGGCTTGATGGTCACTTCTACGCTGGAAGCCAGTACTTCGCCGGCCTTTATAGTAATATCCTTGTTAGAAAATTCTACATATTCGTTAGGAACAGCTTCCAGGCTGGTACCATAACGCGCATTATACGATTTCAAGAACTCGGCATCAATACCTAAAGACATCGTTACATCCTGATTCATAGGAGAAATCAGGCGAGGAGTAACCGTGAAATGATAATGTCCATCATCTTCGGAAATGATTTTCTTTCCTACCAAAGTATTGGTATTTGTTTCGGCCAGATAAAGTCCGCTGTCGATAGTCTTATACTTAGCATCATCACAAGCACTGAAAGACAAAGCAACCATTAAAAGGGACAATGCACCTATTTTTTTATATAAAAAATTCATAATCAATTATTTTTTGCAGGATTCATAATTTGGATGGCATTACGCAAGAAAGGATAGTTACCAGGCATGCCACTCACTTTGTATTCATATTCCATGTGGAACGTACCTACCCCTCCACTTCTTGAAAAAATCTCTCCGTTGTACTGAGGTTTCCAATGTGCCATTCCCTCGAGTGATTGGTATTCATGGCCTTCACGATCACGGTACCCTTTAACTCCTCCAGTCTGTGCATAGTTTTCAAAATTTTCACATACAATAAATTTCTTAGCACATTCTTCCGGCGTAAGCACGCCATCATAATGAGCAACGATTCTGGCCAATCGGTCATCCAAACCTTTGTCACTTCTTGCAGCATAAGCCTGTCCGATAAAGTAATTAAAGTCTTTACCCATTTCGGCAGGAATTTCTTCGTGTTCCGGTTCTCCGTCGATAACCAGCAACTTACCTTTTCCTGCACGTGCACCCATTCCGCGATCGATCAAAGTCTGCAGGAATATAGCAATTCGGCCATTATAACACATTTCTTTATTAGTCTGGAAAGGCTGTGCATACGAAGGTTCCCAGTCAAGGTCGAATCCATCCAGATTGTACTTGTCAATCGTATCGGCAAAAGCGTTGGCAAACTTCACGATAGAAGCCTTAATCGCTTCCTCATCACCATCTACCCATCCCCAGTACTTATGACGGTCTTCACGAGTTGCATTGTGTTCTTCTGGAGTAATCTGGTCACCCATTTCCATAATGATACAACAAGCCAGAGCTTTCGTACCTTTCACGGTCTGTACATATTTCAAGTCCTTCTGTACTTCAGGAGTCATGCCTTTCCAGCCTCCCCAAAGCGAAACAAAGTCCACACTGTCGGGCAATCCAGCCAGACAGTTTTCAAGACTCACTCCAATACCGGTCACATTACCATACCATCCGAAAGCTACGGCATGGTCGGACTGCTTGTAAGCTCTCAGTGCCTCATAATATTCTTCAGACTTATCTGATTGCGTCAAATCTTTTGCATATTTAGGTTCCAGTTCAGTCCAGTCATTACATGCTGTAATCATAAATCCAAGTCCTAAAGCTGGAAGAATCATTTTTGTCAGTAAACGTTTCATATTCTTTATTTATTAAATTCACCATTAATTATTTTTTCTGCCACCAGAGTTTAGTTGCAAAATTATCTTCCCCTCCCAATAAGGTAACAGCCTTGTCCATATTACCTTTATTATTCAGATACTCATTATAAGAAAATGGCAAACGATTAGGAACTGTTGTTATGTTATCATTGGCCAGATTAGGCAATTTAAAGACCTTCGGATATCCCGTACGACGAATCTCGCTCCATGCTTCCTGTCCCAACGGATATAAAGCAATCCATTTCTGAATCATGATACGTTCCAGTTTTTCATCATCACTTGCAGAGTTATTCCATTTGACAGTCATTGCACTGGGTGCAGCCATAGTACGGTGCTTTCCTGCCGGATCGACATACTTGTCGGGTACCGACGTAGCATCATCCATATAATCTGCTGCTCCAGAAGCATTCCACTGCTCAAAAGAAAGCTGAATACCTTGCTTATAGAACGTTTCAGGATCGGCTATAGAACCTCCGTCCCCAAGTTTCCATCCTAACAATCCACCTTCAGCCCTGCAAAAGGCAACTTCAGCAGCGTTCAGCCACATTAAACGATCGGCTTTCATGATATTGGGAGCCGAATACTTCTTGGTATTGGTCTGCAAGTCAACATTCACTCCAGAAGGAATAGCCGCATACTCTACGTTCTTCCAGTCCCCCGTATGCTTTTGCATATATTTTTCCAGACGCTTGTCATGATATCCGTTCATATAACACAGAATATCAGCACACATACGAGCATCGCCATAACTATCCCACATCACGTTTATCGGATTTCCTTTTTCGTAATAATAGCTGGCATTATCTGCATTCGAGGTAATGACTCCAAACGCATTTTTAATAGCACTCTCAGCCTGATCTCTTGCGTAATCGGGCAAAGCTTTACTGATACGTAATGCCATACGAAGCTTCAGCGAGTTGGCATACTTAATCCATTGAGTAAAGTTACCACCATATACATTGTCGTATTTAGCCATCGGAGTAGCTGTCGGATTAGCCTGCACATAAGATGTCAGCACTTCGATAGCAGCGTTCAAATCATCAAACATGGCACGGTAAACATCCTCCTGAGAATCGTAAGCAACCGTAAGCGAAGTAGAGTTGATACTTTTATAAGGAATAGGTCCGTAAGTATCAGTCAGACGCTGCATGAAGCTCACCTTCAGTATCTGTGCCCAAGCATAATTAGTTCCTTTCTCTTCGGTTTGTTTTTTCACCTCATTATAGGCAGCATAAAACTCTGCCATATAGTTAAAAGGAGCAGAATACCAGTCCGAAGGAACGTTACACAACGGAGGATTTTTGGCGGCATTCCAGCCATCGTTGGTATACATCATGTATCGTCCGTAAATATCACCGATCAGATTTTCGGCCATCTGATAATGGTTTTCCTGTGCAGGTACTACAAGGTCGGTCATGGGCAGGAAAAATGCTCCCAATCCATAATTATCTCCTTCCAATTCTTCCTTGGATATTTTATGTATAGGGTCATTCAGGTCATCGCTGATACAAGAATTCAGCATGACAGCTCCCCCCATCAGGAACCCCAAAGCAAATATATTTAGCGCAAATTTATTTTTATTCATAATACTGAAATGTTTAGAATTGAACTTTTACATTAAAGCCAAAACTTCTCTGGCTTGGCTGCATAAAATAATCAAGTCCCTGATAGTAGGTACCGGTAGAAGCTGTTGCTTCCGGATCAAACGGAGCTTTACAGTAAATCATCCACAAATTACGTCCCACTACAGAAAGGTTGACTTTCACAGCGTTGTTGAACCATTTGGCCGGTAAGGTATAGCCTAATGACAATTCCTGCAGACGGAGGTTAGTCGCATCGTATACATAATTTTCAAGCAAACCATTTGATCCACCTACCTTCGTATAATACGACTGTGCGTCAATCACGCCATTATTGACAGGTATTCCACCATTATCGCGTGCAATGGCAGTTGTTTCGGACACACCAAACTGGTCCATAATAGCCTGCGTCTGTGAAAGAACTACACCACCAAAACGAGCCGAAAGCATAAATCCTAAATTCACACCTTTATAACTGAAATCATTTCTGAATCCCAAGTTTCCATTAGGCAATACAGATCCTACCTTCTTGGGCTCTGCCAATGTTTCCAGTACCACATTGTTATTTTCAATCAACACATTACCATTCTGGTCACGCTTCAAAGCTGTCTTAACATACAAATCTCCCATTGTACCACCTTCTGTCAGTATGTACTGGCATGCATCAATACCACCTTTATTGATACGGTCGACAGAATAATGTTCTCCACTTTCATCCACATAATCTTTCAGTAGTTCCGTAACCTTATTCTTGTTAAAGCTATAGGTTATATTAGAGCTCCAAGAGAAATCACCCCATGTATTATTGAATCCCAAGGCAAACTCCATACCCCAGTTACGAACGTTACCCGACTGGCAGTACATCTTGGTATATCCAGAAGTAGCCGACAAAGGCACCTCTATAGTCTGATTCTTGGTATCCGATTTATACCAAGTAGCATCTAAGGTCAATTTTCCGTCGAAGAAACGTGCATTGATACCAGCTTCCCACGAATAAGTCTTTTCAGGAAGCAGTTCGCCCAACGGCTTATACGACATAGTCTGCCACTTGCCGGTCGACTTATCCCATTCATAGCTATAAGGAGAAGTCAGGTTACGGGGAATAGAAGTACCGACAACCGCGTAAGAACCTCTGACCTTCAAATAACTGAACCACTCAGGCAGTTTGACCATTTCCGAGATTACGCCCGAAAGACCTACAGAAGGGTAAAAGAACGATTTGTTTGGAGTATGTGCCAAAGCCGAATCCCAGTCATTACGTCCGGTTACAGTCAGATACAACATATTTCTCCATCCTGCCTCCACACTGGCAAACAATGCGTTGGTACGCTGCTTCCAGCCTTCAAACAAAGGATAAGTATCACGTCCGTTCTTATCAATATTATAGTAGGTAAACACATTGGGGATATCTCCCAAAGCTCCCTGATAGCCTGAATTCTTATAATTCAACTGCGTAGTACTTGCACCAATATTGGCATTCAGGTTAAAGTTCTCCCACGCTTTTGCAAAATTGGCAATCACATCGGCATATACCTGACGGTCGTCAGTCTTGTGATACTTATAGAATCCAGTTGTACTTGCAAACAGCGTATTGGTGGAAGCATAACGCTTTTCCTCATAATCGATAGCAGAATTATCAATGCGCACACGTCCTGTCACGTTCAGCCAGTCTGTAATATCATATTTCAAACTGGCATTTGCCATATAACGCTGCTTATTGTTCGTACGAGGCATGCGGTTCATAATCCAATACGGATTCTGCATCTGCAGGCCCTGATCGCCCCACTGCCAGTTCTGGGTATAGATATTACGCCCTACATCAAAAGTTTCGTAGGCCTGTACCGATTCAAAATTTTCTCCTCTCGGAAAAAGATAAATGGCAGGAAGCGGATTGAAGTACTGTCCCTGAGCCGTCAGGTTCAAATCTTTCTGAATAATGAAGCTGAAACCTACATCAAGAGTCAGCTTATCATTCAAGAATTTCGTTGTATTGCGTGAACTGAAATTATATCGTTCATATTTATTGTTAGGCAGCATGCCGTTCGCATTCGTTGTACCAACAGACAAATAAGTCTGATTCTTATCATTACCTACCGACAGTGAAGCCGAGTTCTGAACATTCACACCCGTACGGAAAAATCCCATCGGATCATAGTCACCATACTCCGACGAACCTTTTTCTCCCCACGAAGAAAAACTTCCCGGAGCATTCAGGTAACGGTTCTGGAACTTAGGAGTAAAGAATGGTTTCGAAAAAGTAGTAGAGTTTGAAACTGTAACACTGACCTTTCCTTCCTTGCCTTTCTTGGTTGTAATCAAAATAACACCGGCAGATGCGGCCGAGCCGTACAATGCAGCAGCCGAAGGTCCGCTCAATACAGACATACTTTCTATATCGTCCGGATTTAAATCTGAAATACCTTCACCACGAGGCTGTTCCGAATAGGCACCTTCCGTACCTCCATTGTTCGTATTAAAAATAGGCACACCGTCTATTACATACAAGGCATTGTTACTATTGGCTATAGACTTCACACCACGCATAACAACACGTGTAGCACCACCTACACCGGAAGCCGAAGCATTGATATTCACGCCTGCCACCTTACCGGCCAAAGCATTCATAAAGTTAGCATCCTTCACAGTGGTCAGCTCATCTCCTTTTACCTGCTGCACGTTATAACTCAAGGCTTTTTCCGAACGCTTGATACCCAAAGCGGTTACTACCACCTCATCAAGCACCTCTGTATCCTCGTGCATCACAATTTTGCCCAAATTGGCCTTCACCGCCAATTTCTGCGTCTTATAACCAATATAAGAAATTTCAAGGACGGCATTCGGAGAAACCTGCAGAGAAAAAGCTCCGTCAATATCCGTGATGGTACCATTGGTCGTTCCCGATTCAAGAATACTTACTCCGATCAAAGGTTCTCCCTTTGCATCAACAATAATACCTTCTGTTTTCAGATTACCAGTTTGTTGGGACAGGAATACGTTACTGTCTGACAGAGCATTTGAACCCGCCCACGCAACTGCTCCCGGGGTTAACGACAAGAGCAACATAAGTTGCGTAAACTTGCTTTTTTTCATAGAAATAGAATTAGTAAATAAATATTTTCAATTTTTCTTTTTCACGACTATTCGTAGTAATTCAAAGAAAGGATAACGGCTGTATTGATTATTTTAGTATAGTTTAGTTTTCAAAAAAAATTATCGGATTTTTCTTCACAGAGCGTGTGGCCTAAAAACAAACAGGCCCTCCTTTCATAGTACTTTCGAATAATAGAATTTTAAGTCTTAATTTAGGTTTCGATAAATTACATTTCTGGCATTACATGATTCATAATATTAAAAAGGTTAAACAATAAAATTACAAGCCACTCTTTGTCAAAGGGGCGGCAAATATAATAAGTTTTTTAATAATAAAAGCGAAAGCGAAGAAAAAAATGAATTTTATTGGTATAAATATAAATCATTAAAATATCCTCCTTAATTCCGCAACACTTTGATTTAAACCTTAATTCCGCA
>HF993172.1 GCA_000436795.1 Bacteroides sp. CAG:1076 | reverse complement strand
AATTAATTTAAATCAAAGTGTTGCGGAATTAAGGTTTTATATTCTCTCATATATACTACCTTTGATGCCTGATGAATTTATCTGTTTCTTCATTACTCGTTTTACGGAAGCACTTTTAGGGGCTACCTTAAGTTTGATAGGGCAAATAAGAAACCTGGCTGTTATGGTTAAGATAACGCCAATATAAACCTCTACGAAATCTTTATTAAAGACTTCATAAGGCAGATCAAAGGAAACAAAAGTCTAGTTTTTAGTGTATTCAGAATTTGTGTACTTATCAGAATCATGCCTAATATTTCCCTGTCGATTGGCAAAGATTACCCCTATCCTTGACAAACTGTTAGGACAGATAAATAAGAAGTGTAATGATAGCTTCTGATGAAATAAGAAAAAATAGCTAGAAAACGTCTCGTGATTTTGTGTTGCAGAAAAGCTTTTTTAGATTGTGTAAAAGTCGATTTGTTGAATAAACATTTGTTGTCATTTTTTCCCTCTCTTTAAAAACTAATTTGAATAAAAACCTTATTACTTTGCAAAGTTAGTATAAAAATTAGCAATGAAATGGAAAATTAATATATTTTATTTTAGGTATATGAAGAAATTATAATGAAAAGAGGCTTTAGAAAGTGAAATTGTATTTATTATGTATTTTTATTTGTTCCTTGTTTCTTTCTATTTCTATAAAAATAGAATTCTGTCTTTTTGTATATAAAGTTTGGGTAAAAAGTGTTATCTTGATTGCTCTTTTTGAATGGATGATGTATTGCTGGTGAAATGACGCATTGTTTGTTTTTTTTAGAATGATGGAGTGGGGGTGTGTAGAGGGAGCTTTCTTGTTGGATGTTTGACGTTTCTTTTTTTTGAAATTGTGGATGAGTCTTTTGGAAAAAGATAAAGAGGGGAGGTTCGTGTGGCTGATGTATGCAGAGATTTTTAGAATGAACTTGACAAAGTTTTCTGTTGTTGTCGTACCCGATTCTTAGATATAGATTAGTATATAAATAAAAAAGACGCATTTATTATAATGCGTCTTTTTTGTAATGTTGCTTTTGGTGATCCGCTTGGGGCTCGAACCCAAGACCCCAACATTAAAAGTGTTGTGCTCTACCTGCTGAGCTAGCGAATCAAACCTGTTTTGCAGTCATTTCCTGATTGCGAGTGCAAAGGTAGGTGTTTTGTATGAAACTGCCAAACTTTGCGACGACTTTTTTTGAATAAATTTTTATCTTATTTTGTATATTTCTGATTATCAGAAGTCTGCTTTGTGATGGAAATTGCTCTTTTTCGAAGCAGCTTCCTGAAATCCGGCAGAAAGGAAGGAAATGTGAAAATGTTAAATCTTTCCTTCTTCTTCCAGAGCCTTGCGGTAACAGCATCTGCACAGCGGTTCGTATTCCTCTTTTTCTCCCAGCAGCACCCGCTTGTCGTTGGCTACGGTGCGGTGCGAGATATACGCCAGATCGCCGCATTTCACACAGATGGCATGCACCTTTGTCACTTCGTCGGCTATGGCACACAGAGCAGGTATCGGACCGAAGGGCACTCCTTTAAAGTCCATGTCCAGTCCGGCTATGATGACTCTCACGCCCCGTTCTGCCAGTTCGTTACATACACTGACCAGTCCTTCGTCGAAAAACTGAGCTTCGTCTATGCCCACCACGTCTATCTCCGAGCTGAACAGCAGGATGCTTGCCGACGAGTCTACCGGGGTCGACGGAATGGAATTGTTGTCGTGCGAAACCACTTCCTGCTCCGAATAGCGTGTATCGATGGCAGGTTTGAATATTTCCACGCGCTGACGGGCAAAGGTGGCGCGTTTCAGGCGGCGGATCAGTTCTTCCGTCTTGCCCGAAAACATGGAACCGCAGACAACTTCTATTCTTCCCCTGCGGCACGTTTCATGCGTATGATCTTCTGAAAAAACAACCATTGGTCTAAAATTTTGTGCAAAAATACAATTTGTGATGCTAATTAGCCTTATCTTCTGTCCGATTTTTCCGCTTTGAAGCATTTTAATATACAACAACTGTTAAATATTGAGTCAGATTAACTAGTGGATTTAAAAACTTTCTATCTTTGCTCAATTAACAATTGAAACATTGTATGGGAAGATTATACGTTGTTCCTACTCCTGTAGGCAATTTGGAGGATATGACCTTTCGCGCGATCCGTATATTAAAGGAAGCCGATCTGGTGCTGGCCGAAGATACACGCACGTCGGGCATTCTGCTCAAGCATTTCGAGATCAAGAATGCCATGCAGTCATATCATAAATTCAATGAGCACAAGGCGGTGGAAGGAATTATCAACCGGCTCAAGGCAGGAGAAACTATCGCATTGGTGTCGGATGCAGGAACGCCGGGTATTTCCGATCCGGGTTTTCTCATCGTACGCGAATGTGTGAAAAACGATATCGAGGTACAGTGTCTTCCGGGAGCGACGGCTTTCGTTCCGGCGCTGGTGGCTTCGGGACTGCCCGACGAACGTTTCTGCTTCGAGGGTTTCCTGCCGCAGAAGAAAGGACGCATGACGCGGCTGAATGCACTGGCGGAAGAAACACGCACGATGATTTTCTACGAGTCGCCTTACCGGCTGGTGAAAACGCTGACGCAGTTTGCCGAGCTGTTCGGACCCGAACGTAAGGTTTCCGTATGCCGCGAAATCTCCAAGATACACGAGGAAAGCGTGAGAGGAACCTTGCAGGAAGTAGTGGCACACTTCACGGCTACCGAGCCCAGAGGGGAGATTGTCATCGTACTGGCGGGTAAAGAGGAATAATGAAGAATAAATTATAAATTCTAAACAGATAGAAACTATGAAGAAAGTTGTTTTATTTTCGTTATGTGCTGCGGCCGTACTTGCTTCTTGCAACAACTCCGGTCAGAATAAAGATGCGTTGAAGCTCCAGAACGACTCACTGATGGTCGAGCTGTCAAACCGTGATGCCGAACTGGATGAAATAATGGGTTCATTCAATGAAATCCAGGAAGGTTTCCGCGAAATCAACGAGGCTGAAAATCGTGTAGACCTTACGGGAGATGCTATCGAAAACAAATCGAGCGCCGACAAGATCAAGGAAGATATCTTGTTTATCAGCGAGAAACTGAAATCGAACCGCGAACAGATTGCCAAACTGGAAAAACAGCTCAAAAACAGCAGCTACCAGTCGGCACAGCTCAAGAAGGCTATCAAGAGCCTGACTGCACAACTGGAAGAAAAACAGCGCCAGATTGAAACTTTGCAGGCTGAACTGGCTTCTAAGAATATCCGTATCGCCGAACTCGATGAGGCTGTTTCTGACCTGAACAAGAACGTTGACCAACTGACTGCCGAAAATGAGGCGAAGGCTCAGACTGTTGCCGCTCAGGACAAGGCTCTCAACACTGCATGGTATGTATTCGGTACCAAGTCTGAACTGAAAGACCAGAAGATTCTGAACCGTGGCGACGTGCTGAAGGATGATGAGTTCAATAAGGACTACTTCACCGAAATCGATATCCGCAAGGACAAGGAAATCAAGCTGTACTCTAAGCGTGCTACCTTGCTGACTACTCACCCTGCCGGTTCTTACGAACTTGCCAAAGACGACAAAGAACAGATTACTCTGAAGATTACCAATCCTAACCAGTTCTGGAGCGTATCTCGCTACCTGGTTATTCAGGTTCGGTAATGTTATATAACTGAATTTAAATTAAATCTGTTATTCATTCTTCCTCGTGGAGATGGATAACAGATTTTTTTTGTTTATCTTGCACCGGTCAACCTACAGTTTTTCAGAAAGGAGATTCGTATATGAAAACATTCCGATATGTTATGGTTTCCGCACTCTTCCTGCTGGCGGCAGGTACGTCGGGTGCACAGACTCGTGAGGAAAAGAAAGAGGCACTCAAGGCTTACGTCGACGAGCAGGTGGAAGCCCGTACTTTCAAGATTGATGCCGACATGGCTTATCCCATGAGCGGACGGAGCATTCCGCTGTCTACCCCCTACGGACTTCAGATGAAGAAGGATTCCGTGGATGTCTGTCTGCCGTACTTTGGCAGGGCTTATCAGATTCCTTACGGGGGAGGAGAAGGGCTGCGCTTCAAGGCTCCGGTAGAGAATTATTCCAGCGAACTGAAGAAAGACCGTTACCGGATTGAGTTCGAGGCTACTACCAGCGAAGATAATTTCAAGTTCTCGGTCGACGTATACGACGACGGCTCGTCGAATATCTATGTCACCATGCGTAACCGTCAGTCTATCCATTACACGGGCAGTCTGGATGCAACCGGGTTGCAATAGGGAATGCTTATCTTTGCCGGAAAAGACAGCCGAAAAGTAAAAACGTTATGGAAACAACCGAATTTTATGCCGAGAGATTGGAAAAGAAAGGAGTGAAGCCTACCGCCGTGCGCATTCTGGTACTGAAAGCGATGATGGAGGCTTCGTATGCCGTGTCACTCGTCGAGCTGGAAACGCTGCTCGGCACCGTCGACCGCTCTACCATCTTCCGCACGCTGAACCTGTTCCTGGCTCATCATCTGGTGCACGACATCGAGGACGGTAGCGGCTCGCTGAAGTACGAGGTCTGTCCCGACGAGGATACATGCAGCGTCGACGACATGCACACGCACTTTTACTGTGAGGTGTGTCACCGCACGTTCTGCTTCCGCTCCATCCATATCCCTGTCATCGACTTGCCCGAGGGGTTCCGCCTGAACAGCATCAACTACATGGTGAAAGGGGTGTGCCGCGAGTGTGCCGCCCGCATGAAGTGAACGCGCACCCTTCGTCTGTGCTAAAAGCGGAAACTGACTCCCGCATAGGGCAGGCAGTTGCTCTTCCAGTGTACGGAATAGAAGTTCAGCACATCTTCTTCGGGCGGATTGCCCAGTACGTTGTACAGCCCGAAACGCAGCGACAGAAGTTTCTCGCCAAACGATTTCCGGTAAGAATAGCCCACGTCTATCCGGTAGTTCATCGGCATGCGGTGCTGCCTGAACTCCGAGGCGGGCAGCGGATCGAAATTCTCGTCCAGGTCGATGACCTTGCCCGAACGCATCATGCCTCCCACGGAGAAGAGCGAACGGGTGTTCAACTGGTACGACAGGGCGGCATTCAACTGGTGCGGTATGTCGTACAGCGAGGGCATCTTGCCGTTGTCCGCCAGCTCGGCAAACCATTCCCGGCTCCGGGCATACGTGTACGACAGTTGCAGCTTCCATCGCTTCCAGTTCTTGTAGAAGTACATCCTTGCTCCGTAGCTGTCGCCTTTACCCACCATGATATATTCTCCCCATTGTCCGTCTTCCACGAACACTTCCGGACGCAGGGCAACCACATTGCGCCGTGTCTTGTAATAAGCCGATACCTCCAGCATTCCGTCGTTCAGGAAATGCTTCCATCCTGCCTCGTAGTGCTCCGACGAGCGAGGCTTGTAACCGTCGATGCTGGGCATGCGGAAATCGGTAGGCATGTCCCAACTGAACAGCCTCAGGCAGTGATAGAACTGCTCCATCTTCGAGAAATTGAGGTACAGCAGGTCTTCTTCACCCGGAAAATACTTCAGCGACATGCGCGGCTGGATGCTGTAGTACGCCTGATGGTTGCGGGGCAGGTAGCCCACTCCGTGAACGCCTATCTGCACCGACAGACGGGGAGTGATGCGCACATGATTGTCGTAGAAGAGCGAAACCTGGCTGATGGGCTCGTGTCGTATGTCCGTCTGTCCGTCGAACGAAGCAATATCGTAAACCTCGTGCGAGTACTTGGCTCCCCACTGCGCGCGGTAGATATTCTCGAACGTATAGTCGAACTCCGTCGATACGTTGACCGAGCGGATGCCGCTGCGCACATATCCGTCGCCGTCTATGCCCAGCATTTCGTTTCGTGCCCGGTTGGAGTGCGACGAGTAGAACAGCGAGGTGCGGTTGCTCAGCTTCCCCGCCTGCGTATGATACTCCAACTGGTATACCTGATTTTCCCAGCGCAATACCGAAGTGCTTTCGTTCTCATTCAGCAAGGGCAGGTGATAGTCGTCTCTCGCTCCGTACGCCATGACATTGAGTGAGCTTACCGGCGAAAGCGAATACGACAGCTTGGCATTATAGTCGTACGAAGCATGGTTCAGGCGGTTGTCTTCCGAAAACAGCCGGTCGAAGAAATCCAGCCAGCTTCTTCGCACACTCACCATGTACGACAGCTTGTTCTTCACAATGGGCCCCTCCAGCGTAGCCGAGGCTGCCGGCATGTCCAGCGTAAGCGTACCCACATGCTTCTGCTTGTTGCCTTCCTTCAGGTTCACTTCCGTCACCGACGAAAGTCTTCCCTCCAGATGCGTATCGAAGAACCCCTTGTGAAACACCATATTCTTCACCGCATCGCCGTTGAATACCGGCAGCAGCGAGTTGATGTGTCCCGGATGAAACACCGGCACCCCGTCCAGCAGAAACTGGTTCTCGTCGGAACTGCCGCCGTCTACCTGAAAGTTGCTTCCCGCCAGCGATGAAGTCACCCCCGGCAGAATCCATATCTGTGCAAAGAGATCGTTGCCACTGAAGGCAAGCATGTTCGAGGGCGTCAGTTCCCCCAGTTCCTCACTCCGCTTGTCCGACTCCACCGTCACCTCGTCCATCTCGAACGACAACGGTTGCAGTTGTGCGGTGACAAACCGGTCCTTGTCCACTCTGACCTGCCGGCTGTACGGGCTGTACCCCATGTACGAAACCGTGAGCTTGTAGGTACCCTCCGGTGCATACAGCTTAAACACCCCGTTGTTATTGGAAATGCAGTTCCACTGTTTACCCTTGCTGTCTTCCAGCGCTACTACAGCCCCGTAAAGCCGTTCCTTGCTGCCTTCCTCGAACACCGTTCCGCTTACGTAGAAATTCTCTTTCTCTCGGACCTGTATCACCAGCTTGCGCGGCGGTATGAAGTCCGTCTTGAACACATATCCGTCGAGCACCACCTCCAGCAGTTCGGCTACCGTCATCGTTCCCGTTTTCTCCACCTTTCTCACCTTCGACAGATCGATGAGCGACGCATTGTACGACAGCACGATACGCTTCTCCCGCTCTATCCGGTGAAACCACTGAAGCACAGTAGCAGAAGAAGCGTTGACTTGCAACGTTTCTTCTGCTACCGTTTGCGCCGGTCTGGAACCCTGTCCGTATAGTCCGGTCATTCCGCATAAAGCAACAGCCACTGTCAGTATGAGGTACAGTTTCAGTTTACTCATTATACAGTCTGTAGTGTGTCCCTTCTTCCAGCGTTTCGTAACTACATCCGCACAGGAATGCCAGTTCACGTACGATTTCCGTAGCGTTTTCGCTGTCCATCCGGGTTGTTACCAGATTCTTTTCCAGCCCTTTGTCAAGTTCTATCCGTATTCCTGTTTTCTGTTCAATCTCCTTTACCACTTCCGGTATGGGAGTATTATCAAAAATCATCATTAATTTATCTTGTCCGAAGAGCTGCTGCGGGTTGTCTATTACCCCCACTTTCAGCTTACCTTCTTTCAATTCCACTTTTTCGTTGGCCACAATAACCACGTCATTTTCCCTGTCGCTTACCCGTACCCTTCCGGTTTTGACGAATACGCCACTCTTTTTCACGTCTGTTGCATTTACCAGAAACGATGTTCCCAGTACCTCCACATCCAGCAAGCCGGTTTCCACCCTGAAAGGCATTCCGTGCATTCTCTTCACGCGGAAGAAAGCCTTCCCGGTCAGTCGTGCGATTCTTCCCTTTTCCTTGTCCGAAGGGTTGAATGCCAGCGTTGCTTCAGGATAGAGTATCACCTCCGAGCTGTCGGGCAGCAGCACCTGCTTCAGCCTTGTGCCCACGTTGGCATACTCCTTGAAATCATCCTCCTGGCTGTGCAGGAAATACGTTGTGGCCATAGCCACCACAAACAGCACACAGGCAGCCACCGAAATAACCATGGCAATGTGAGGTCTTACTCCGAGCCAGAAAGACTTGTTTTCTAGTCTGGCTTCCACTTTTCTCCACGCCTGTTCCGCGTCGAAATCCATCTTGTCCGGCATCTTTACAGGTGCCTTCATCAACCTCTGCATGCGTTCAAATTCCTCTGCGTTGGCCGAAATCCATTCATCCAGAACCTTCTGTTGCGTTCCGGTCAGCTCCTCCTTGGCGAAATACCTGGCAAGCAATTCATTTATATCCTCTTTGCAATCCATATTCTACTCACAATAAACGATGATTGATAAAATGATGACCACAACCGTAGCCAGTGTCAGACCATGTTCGGCCACGTACGTCCGCAGCATCTTGATAGCCTTTGTCATCTGGTTTTCGATGGTTTTTTCCGATAGGTTCAGTTTTTCGGCTATTTCGCGATACTTCATTCCCTGAAGTTTAGCCATAAGGAAAATATCCCTGCACTTGGGCGGCAGTATGGCAAGTACCGCTTCCAGTACCTCTTCCGGCGACTTGCCTTCCGGGTCACTGTCGTCATCCGTCATGTGGCTTGCCGGCTGATGATACTCTTCTATCGATACTACATCATCCCTCCGTTTCCTCAGAAACGAGATGCAGCTGTTTTTCACGGCAGTAGTCATGTAGGCAGCAAACTCCTGGTCGGACAGATTGTCCAGCCCCTTGTTCCATACACTGATGAACAGCTCCTGCACGATATCTTCCGCGTCCTCCTTGTCAGAAACATATCCGTAGGCTATGCAGCACAGCCTCGGATAGTGCTCCTGAAATCGGGATTTGAATATTTCCTTTCTGTAGGCTTTCATGTATCGCGTTCGCGTTCTATAGGTTAATTAAAATTTCACACTTACACCGGCTGTCAGGAATCCTTTGTGTCCCAGTCCGGCTTCAACGAAACCACCGATGCGGTCGTTACCTACTCTCAAGCCGATCGGGTTCACCTGGTAAGCGAATGCAGTGTTCAGGTCAGCTTTCTGTGCAGCTTTCTTGCCCATGTCAGTCAGTCCTGTTTCCGAGTGACGTTTCAGGCTGATACCTGCCGAAGCACTACCGTACAGTTCCACCAGTCTGCGCTTGAAGTATGTAAATTCTGCCGTCGGCAACACCAGGAAGTTCAGTTCCTTTTCCTTGATAGACGGAGCCGTTTCGCCTGCCAGTGTCAGCTTGCTGCTTGTCTGCGAGAATCCCAGGTCGGCACCCACCTTGAAGCGGTTCAGCGTGTAGCGGTATCCCAGACCGTATACCATGCTTGCGCTTTCGTTGCTGCGCTTGCTTCCGGTAATCGCGTCACCCAGTCCGATGCCCAGTACGTCCACCGTGCTCTGAGTCAGTCCGTCACTCACCGAAAGGCGGAACTCATGCTTGTTCTCAGAAGGCGTGAAGTTTTTGCTTGATTCCTGAGCCTTAGCCAAATTAACACCAGCGAATAAACACAAAGATAATGCAATAAGTTTAATTTTCATAATGTCTAGTTTTTTAATTGGTTGATATTAATTTTTCGGTTACTTAGCTAAGTGATTTCGACTACATAACGCGGCCCCCCTGAAAAACCCCTATGCCTGAAATGATTTTTTTTTCAGAAAAAACGATTTTATTCCCTTCCGGACATAAAAAAAACCGACTCTCTGTTTAGAATCGGCTTTTGTAAGTGTCTGTAATACAATGTGTTCCTATGACTTATATTCTTCTTTCAAAAAAGATACTTCCGAAGAAAAATTTTTTCTTAAACCCGCGAAAAAAAGTTCATTTACGCATTATTAAAGCTTGAAGATACGCTCCATCAGCTTCCACTTTTCCTGCGAAGTCTGCCCCGGAAGCACCTTCTGGTACTTGGACATATGCGCTTCCCATTCCGCCTGACGGGGCAGAGTAGCCAGCCGTGCATAGTCACGCTCCATATCAAACTCATCCGTCGTATCCATAATCATGAACAGCCGGTTGCCGTAGATATAAATCTGCATATCTACGATGCCTACTTCGCGGATGCCCGCTTTCACTTCCTCCCACACGTGCGCATGTTCTGCCACGTAAGCCTCTATCAGTTCCTTGTCGTCGTAGAGGTCGAGTGTCTGACAATATCTTTTCATAAATGCTGTATATTTAGTTCTGAAATAGTATTGCAAAATTAGCATATTTCTCGCAAAAAAATAAGTGATTTAAGTTACTATGCATAAGATATGTTTAGGTAGCATTTGATTTTTTTCATATCTTTGTGCCCCCATTTTTAAGGGGAGGGATAACAGCTTAAATTCCACTTAGAAGAATGGAATAATATGGTAGGAGAACAGAAAGCGCTTATTGTTCTCGGGCGGATAATTTTGACTAACTAAATAGAAATAGACTAACTAAATAGAAATCTATAATAATAAATCAGTAAAAATGACAAAGCTTATTCCGAAGTTATTAAGAGCGTTAATTGTGCTTTGTGGATTATTGTGTACGGTGTCGTGCACCAATCAGGAGGATTCTATCGAAGCAGATGCAGTTGAAAAACTATTAAGTATTAATGGAGGGAGTGAAACGTATACGGTGAACAATGCGGAGAAAACTGGCTGGCAGATTACAGCTTGTCCGGAGTGGATTACTCCTGTCCGTATGTCGGGTTCGGCGTCCGACGATATTCAGCTCTATGTAGAGAGTAATGCTCATCAGGCTTTACGAACAGGAGAGGTTAGGGTTGCCTATGCCAATGGAGTTAGTCGCACGACTCGTGTCGACCAGTCGAACGAAGCACCGGCTTTCAGTTTGCAGCGTTCGTATGCCGTAGGATGGAGTTTCGACGTGCGTACCTATATGGATAGCCGTGGACTGAAGGAGCAGATTTTCAACACTCAGAAGATATGCAATGCCGACCCTGATATGTATTGTGTAGAATCAAGTTCCGGAAGTGAACTGAACTACTATTATGGTGAGAGTGGTTCCGATTTGTCGAAGGACATGTCCGGCAAGCTGGATCTTGATGGTAAGTATAATTTGTTCAGTCTGAACCTTCAGGCTTCGTTTGGAAAATCTGCACTCGATAATTCTAAACGTATATTCTCGTGGATACGTAATGTATATACTCAGCAGATGGTGTACTTGAACCAGTTGGATCTGGAAGAGGCTCAAAGTGCCGGATGGTTTACAGCCGACTTTGCAGCCGAACGTAAGAGAGTAATCAGTAGTGGAGGCAGCGATGAGGCTATTCGTCTGCTGGTAGAACGCTATGGTACTCATGTCATACTTCAGTCGTTGCTGGGTGGGTGTTATGATTATTATTATTCATCGGTTGTAGAACAGAGTACCGATAATCTGAATGTTCAGGCTGCAATCGAGTTCGGGTTCAGTTCGAAATTCAAACTCAATGCCGATGCTACTTATAAGGACGATTTCGAAAATCTGAGCAATGAAACCATCGAAAAGTTTTCTGTAAAAGGCGGAGATGCCATAACACTGGCCAATGCCGTAGAGTCTGGAACGGTGACAAGCGAAATGACGGATGCATGGCTGGCATCACTGCGTGAACAGAATAAACTGGAACTTATTTCGTTTAAAATAACTCCTATTTCTGCATTGTTTCCCGACGATGTAGCCGAAAAGATTGACAACTATATGGAACGTATGTATTATAAGGACATCAATGTGACACGTTCCGTCGATAACATGAATAATTAAAATTAAGATAATAAACAGTATGAAAAATATATTGTCGAAATCTCGTTTCTTCTGTTTGCTGTTGCTGGTAGCATTTGTCTTGTCGGCGTGTTCGGATGATAAGATCACCGCGCCGGGAACTGCGGGAGAAACTGACCTGCAAAAAGTAGAACTGAAGCGTGTAAGTAACTTTTTCGATTTGAATCTGCCGGTTACGGGCGATTGGACGGTTGTCTACGCTCCCGACTGGGCACTGCCAATGGAAGAGAAGGGACACTCGGGAGAAGTTGTCCGTTTGTTTGTAGAAAGCAATGACGAGGAACAGGATCGTACCGATACACTGAAAATTGCAATGGATAATAATACCGAACTGAAAATTGTACTGATGCAGCACGGTATATTCAGCGATGATGAAAATGGTAGCTCGCTCGAGTATGAGGATATGAAACTGACTTATGGGGTGGGTTTTTGCGTAGATGTACTGAAAAAACCGGACAATGGAAAATATAAATTGCTCTCGAATACTCCTTTGAACTTTAAGAAGCTCATTGCGGCACTCAGCGCAGCTGGAGAGTCGGATGCACTTTATAAGGAGGAAAACTATTATTCTCGTACCGAATCGGTAACCGGAAACAGTACACTGGCCATAGCCAACCAGTTGTCCATCAATGCTGGTATAGAAGTTGGTATATCGGCATTCAAGGGATCGGTAGAAGGAGGATATAGTAAGGACGTGGCTAACAATGAGCGCGTTTCTTATGCCATGGAAGAAATACAGCACATTGTGGGTTCACGATATATGCGGGCTGGCATGTTGCGCTATCTGGCTCAAAACGGTAGTGACATCTTTCAGAAAACATTCCTGAAGTATACCGAAAAACTGAAGGAGAATCCCAATGACGTGGCTACGATGAAGCAGATTCTCAATACGTACGGAACACACATCATTACACACGGTACACTGGGAGGTGAATTGAAACTTTCTATGCAGATGAAGGTGACTGATGGTACTTCTGACAGTGATATACATGCTGCACTCGGATTGGGTGTCAAGGTTATCGATGTAAGTGGGGAGTTCACAATGAGTGAAAAAGAAAAGACGATAGCCAACAATACGACTATTTCGCTTGTAACTTACGGAGGTAGCAACGTCTATACTATTGCTCCGGGAACGACTTTCCAGCAGTTCCAGCAGACCGTTAAGGATAAGGATAAGCTGGATGCTTGGGTGCAGACCATTCAGGACGGCAGTCAGTTGGCCCTTATCGATATCGTAACTACTCCTATCTACGAGCTGATGCCTACCGAGGAATCGCGTACGGCACTGCGTAATTATTTGATAGGGGATTATCAGAAATCAATTTATGCCGATGATGAAGCGTATACCGGACCCAATCTGTACATGGTACACGGATACGATGTCAGTAGTAATGTTGCTGTAAAGAGTGAACTGTATATTCCTGAAATTGATGTCAGACTGGAGGCATACCGGAAAATCATTCCGGAATTGTCGGATGAGTATATTACTGTAATCTATTCGGGTACCAAGGATAATATGAACTATGACAGTGGTTTCTTTGTCGGGAATAAGTCACTTAAGCCTTGTAAGTTCCGTTATGCTAAAAATGGCGAGTTCACTACTGAAGTTTTTGATCTTTTGCAGGAAGGCTCTATAACGGAATTGTACGTAGATGCTACGGGGGATGTGACCATTGCTCCGAAAGGTGCGGAGGATATGTATCAGGATTTGACGTTTACCAATAAGAGCGTAGACATCACAATGGCTGACGAAGATTTCCGGATCACGGAAGACATGTCGGTTACCGGACAGACAGAAAAATCTCTGATTCTGGCAGATGGGGTTACTCTGACATTGAATAAACTGAAACTTTACAATACGATACAATGTGAAGGCAATGCCCGGATCATATTGTCAGAAGGTTCAACAAATCTGATTAATCTTTCTGAACGACCCGATCTGGCAGGTATAAAGGTTGGGCCCAGTGGTAAGTTTGTTCTCAGTGGCAATGGAAGCCTTGAAATTATTACTGGAGAACATGGTGCCGGTATAGGCTCCTGCTATAATAAAACTGCAGGTACTACTTATGGGGATATAGAAATTCAGGGTGGTACCTTGTCTATTCAGGCGGGATATGCAGCGCCTGGCATAGGCTTTGGAGGAAAGGGAGGAAACATTACTATTTCCGGTGGAGATATAACTACGCTTGGCGGATGGTGTGCTCCCGGTATTGGCACTACGTACGGAGGAAGCTGTAAGGACATTACTATCAGCGGAGGATCTGTCGTAGCCGTTGGCAATGAAGTTGCTGCCGGTATCGGTACGGGAGAATTGTCTACTTGCGGAAATATCCTGATTACCAAAGACGTTGTTAGCGTAACTGCCCAGAAAGGGGTTAACGGTTCAGAGTCGATAGGTGTAGGAGATAATTCCGAAGAAGTTTATGGATGTGGCACGATTACAATCGAAGACCCGTCGAAAGTAACTCAGAGGTAAGCTGCTTATGAAACTGATTCGGTTAGGCTTTTATATATTGTTGCTTCTGCTCACCGGAGCTTGTAACGACTCTGTCGAGAAGAATGTATGTCCGGTTTTGGAGTCGGCTTCGAAGGTTACCTATGATGCACGTTGCCAGACCGATACTGTACGTTTTGCCGCTTCTGGACACTGGAAGGCAACTGTTTCCGATGGCTGGATTACTTTGCTGCGTGCCGAAGGCGATGGCGATGGAGTCGTTCCGCTTTATATCCAGCAGAATGATGCCGGAAGGACACGTCAGGCTACGCTGACTATACAACTGGAAGGGGAACAGCAGTTGGCTGTTTCGCTCACTCAGTATATGCCAGATACAAACGGCAGCATTATCGTCGACTTGCCGCGTACGTTTGGACTGGGGTGGGGGTACGACTATAGTATCGACCATGCCGATGTAGATGGCTTGCGCGGACAGGTGTTCGATGCAGCTGCCTTGCATAACGACTGTGGAGAGGATGCCGTGATGGTAGATCATTCTACCTCTACCCAACTGTATTTTGCCCGTGCCGAAACCAGCCAGAAGCTGCAAAGTGAAATCAGTGGAAAATTGACGGGGTCAGTCAATCTGCTGGTGGCTGGAGCTAAGGTTTCAGTAGAATATAAGAACCAGATTGAAGAGCAGAAAGATTGCCTGTATGTCTGGTGTCGCGATTTCCGTACCGTAAAATGCTCTTATTTTTCGAATGACGTCGATTTGCTGAGCGAAGATGTAGTGCAGTGGTGTACGACTCAGGAGTTCCGCAATTCTGTCAAAAAGGATAATGCCGAAGAGTTCGTGCGCAAGTATGGTACGCACCTCATAACCACATCGTATCTGGGTGGAAAACTCGATTACTACTTTACGGTCAGTCAGGATGTCAAGACTACTACCGAACAGCTTATTACGACCATTAATGTAAAGATTCTGTGGTTTAAGAAGACATCTACTACGGTCGACGAGAAAGTATGGAGTGAAGTGAAAAAGGATTTTGAAGGACAGTTCCATGCATCCGGAGGCGGAGAGTACGGCAAGCGTTTCAATGAGGAACTGGAAAAGGCTGTGGCAAATGGTGAGCCGCTCGACGATCCGAATCTTGCCGACGAATGGTATGCCTGCTTCGAAAATTCATATACTCCCGACGAGGACTTGGTGATGGTCGATTTTTACGTTATACCTATCTGGGAAATTGTAGAGGTACTGAATCCTTCGAAAGCCCGGGCAATAGAAGATTATATAACCAATGAATATCTGAAAAAATAAAAGAAAGATGAAAACAATTTTTAGAAAGTTTGTTGCCATGGCACTGGTAGCCGTCCTGACATTTGCTTTTGCTGCATGTTCGAGTGACGAGGATGAAACAATCCGTGTGTATACTTACGAAGCTTCCGGTTCTTTGTCGGGAAGTGGAGATGACGCTTCGGCTGCGTTTACAGGTTTGGTCGACTATACCAAGGCTATCGAAACAGTTGTTGGAGGTTCATATACATTCAGCGAAATGGACAATGAGGTGGTTAGTGCCTGTGATGCTGTCTATAAGAAACATCTGGCAGAACATCCTTCCTTGAAAGGAACCATCGAGATACGCAAGACGGTAGGTACCACTTCTTCTCCGGACGAAACATTGCCGGCTACCGTTCTCAAAACTTACAAGTACGAGTGATAAATGACTGTATTGGTACGTTCTGTTTGGCTGAGGCTGCTGCTCTGCTTTGTCTTGCTGGCAGCTTGTTCTTGCAGCGATGAGGCTGTGCCCGGCACGGATACCCGCCTTCGTCTGACGGTCGTTACTCCCATCTCTGGACTGGGCGATATGGGGTATAATGACAAAATCATGTCGGGCATTATGGAGTTCTACGGGCATCACGATGTCAATATGACTCTTGTCAGTCCCACAAGTCTGGACGAGATACGGCAGATCATTCAAGATTGGAGGAAAAATACGGAAAGCGGTCCCCGGAGTCTGCTTCTCCTTACGGATGATGTTTACGAATCAGTCTTGAAAAATACCGGCATAACTCTTGCTTCAGGACAGCAGATACTGCTTGTAGAGAGCAGGAGTACGGACTTGCCCGAGGGAGTGTATACATTCAATATCAACCGTTACGGCATATCTTACCTTGCCGGATGTATGGCGCGAAAGCATCAGGAAGCCTGTGTGATAGCCGCCATGTCCGGCAATCCTGTGCTGGAAGAGGCCATCGACGGATATACGGAAGGCTATCAGACTGATAATGACAAACAGGTGAAAGTCTTTTATTTGGCGGAGGATGCTTCCGGATTCAATATGCCCGATAGTGCTTACCGGGTTATAGGACAGATGGGCAATACGTTCGTTCTTCCTCTGGCAGGAGGGTCTAACAACGGTATTTACAAGTATTCCCGTGAAACGCCTTTCTACTTGTCGCTGGTTATTGGGATGGATACCGACTGCTCATGGTTCAGTTCGCGCATACCTTTTTCCATTGTCATTCATATAGATACTCTGCTGGTGCAATATCTTACGGCTTGGTTCGAGGAACGGGAAATGGAACCCTCCCATACTTATGGCATGGATTCGGGGATGGTGGACATTGTGATGAGTCCCATCTTTTACAAGTATATAGACATCTGGGAAGAATATTATAACGATATCGAATATTGGAACAATACTTACAGAAAATATAAAGATGAAGCTTTGGAAAAAGAAAAGACTTATGTCATGCATTAGCATCCGGCTGTGCAGTCTGTTGCTTATGGTGATGGCTTTCATCTCGTGCAACGACCGAAATGATTCTCCTGCTTCCGGAGAAATGGAGAAGACCTTCAAGGTGGCAGTCATTATGCCTTCCGATAGCCAGACACGCTGGAACAGAATTGCTGAGTGGGCTTTGGATAACATAAGCAGTGCACAGCAGGGACTTCAGAAGCGTATCCGTATCGAACTGGAATGGCAGGACGAGAATGCTTCCGACTGGGAGGATTTTGCTGCACGTGTAGCCGACGACGACAGTTATGTGGCTGTTATCGGTCCCCAGTTGTCGGGGCATGCCCGTAAAATGGCACAACTGTGCCAGAAAAAGCAGAAAACACTGATTCTCCCCATTGCTACTTCTACAGAGTTTCAGCGAAGTTTTGCCAGTTCCAGCTACGTATGGAATCTTGCACAGTCCGATATCACACAGTGCGAACTGCTGCTTTCGCAGGCAAAACTGTCCGAGTATAGTAAAATCAGTCTGCTTACTTCCGACGATGATTATGGTAAAAGCTTCAGCGACTGGTTTGCCTTCCAGATAACCGAGCTGGGCATGAGTGTAGAAGACATTGTGATTTATCACTCCGAACAGCAGATTCGTGAAGCAGTCCGGGCACAGTACAATAAGCCGGTCAAATTTGACAAGGCACTGATTTTTGCTCCGAACAATCAGGAAAGTGCCTTGATATTCGATGATGAGATGTGTAAACTCAAGGCGTCCCTTGGCGAAGCTTATTTCGACTTTCCCTTGCTTCTTTGTTCAGACGTGATGAACTCGCCTTATCTGCTTAATCACTTAAAGTACACTGACTATGAGGGACTTTCTCCTTCTGCGACTCCCGAATCTGGTTTCAACAGCATTTATCGGGTGAAGTTCGGCGAGGAGCCGTTGAGCGGAGAAGCTCATTTGTTCGATGCCATAACCTTGCTGGCGTACGCTCTAACCCGGCAGGAAGCTACTGCCGAAAATCTGAACGATGCCATACTGGCGATGGTCGAAGGCAGGACTGTGTGGAATACCGGCTGGCTGAAGGACGACATGCACCGTACGTTTTCCATGCTTCAGGCGGGAGCGGATATCAACCTGAGTGGAGTGACGGGCGACTGGACTTTCGATGAACGGACTCACGCCAGTGTGCTCAATACAACTTACTGTCACTGGATGCTCCGTGAAGGTACTTATACCGCTTTGGAATACCTTTCTACCGATGGAGGAGTCAATACCATCTCTACAACTCAGGCATGGGAATGGAAGAACAATCATATGCTTTCGTTTAGCGATAGCCAGCAGGATTTTCAGTATCCTGAACTGGAAGACCGGTGGGCTGTGGTAGTCGGGGCATCCGACGATTGGGCAAACTACCGCCATCAGGCAGATGCCCTTGCCATGTACCAGTTGCTGAAACGTCATGGCTACGATGATGACCACATTCTGCTTGTCATCGAAGACAACCTTGCCGACAATCCTAAAAATCTTTATCCGGGAGTTGTCAAGGTACGTCCCGACGGGGAGAATGTGCATACGGATGTTCAGGTCGATTATAAACTCAGTCAGTTGTCTTTCAAAAACTTTTCCAAAATCATGCAAGGAGAGCAGCAGTCCGGCTTTTCCAGCTATTTGCCCTCTTCTGCTCAAGATAATATCATTATCTTCTGGTGTGGACATGGCGTACGCAACCAGTTGGCTTGGGGAAGCAACGGCGATGTATACGGTTCTGATATCCGCGAGATGATAGAAAAAATGTCATACAGAAAAATTCTTTTCGTACTCGATGCCTGCTATAGCGGAACCATAGGTGAAGCATGCGAGAAATTGCCCGGCGTACTGATCATGACAGCGGCAAATGCCGATGAACCTTCCAAAGCCGATATGATGGATCCGGAGATGGGAATATGGCTTTCCAACGGATTTACCCGTGCTTTTCAGGAGGCGATCGATGCTGATGTACATATCTCTCTGAATGATTTGTATTATAAGCTTGCCCGTCAGACAGTGGGATCGCATGCCATGGTGTACAATAGTGCCTGTTATGGCAATATGCATCGCAATACGATAGAAGAATATCTCAAATAGCAGGAGATGCGGGCTTTCGTAGCCCGCTCTTAGTCCCTGCGGAAAATATCTCGTGTATACACCTTCTCCTTTACGTCGTCCAGACAGGCGTCGTAGCGGTTGGCGATGATAGCCTGCGATTCCTTCTTGAATTCCTCCAGGTTGTTTACCACCTTCGATCCGAAGAATGTCGTTCCGTCCTCCAGCGTAGGTTCGTAGATGATGATGGTTGCTCCTTTAGCCTTGATACGCTTCATCACCCCCTGAATGGAGCTCTGGCGGAAATTATCGCTGTTCGACTTCATCGTAAGGCGGTACACCCCGATGACGCATACCTTTTCCTCCTGCGGATTATAGTCCCCGTGATTGTAATAATCGTAATACCCCGCTTTCTTCAGAACCTGGTCGGCAATGAAATCCTTGCGTGTACGGTTGCTCTCCACAATCGCCTGAATCAGATTCTCCGGCACATCCTGATAGTTGGCCAGGAGCTGTTTCGTATCCTTCGGCAGACAGTAGCCCCCATATCCGAACGACGGATTGTTATAATGCATGCCGATGCGCGGATCCAGACAGATACCCTGAATGATAGCCTGCGTATCCAGTCCCTTCACCTCCGCATACGTGTCCAGTTCGTTGAAGTAACTTACACGCAGCGCCAGGTAGGTATTGGCAAACAGCTTCACCGCCTCTGCCTCTTTCAGTCCCATAAACAGTGTATCGATGTTTTCCTTGATAGCTCCTTCCTGAAGCAAGGCAGCAAACTCGTGTGCCTTCTCGTCCAGATGCTCACCTGCAATCTCCTGAATTGCCCTGTTCTCCTCGTCACGTCCCGCTATATATTTCGGGAATCCTACGATGATACGGCTGGGGTAGAGATTATCGTACAGCGCCTTGCTCTCACGCAGGAACTCCGGCGAGAACAGCAGGTTGAACTTCTTTCCCGTCAGGGCAGGAGAGGTACGGAACTTTTCCGCATACTTCACGTACAGGCTCCGGCAGTAACCTACAGGAATGGTACTCTTGATGACCATCACCGCGTCCGGGTTCACTTCCAGCACCAGGTCGATGACCTCCTCCACGTGCGACGTATCGAAATAATTCTTCACCGGATCATAGTTCGTAGGAGCCGCAATCACCACGAAGTCGGCTTCACGGTAAGCCGAAGCCCCGTCGAGCGTAGCCGTCAGGTTCAGTTCCTTTTCTGCCAGATACTTCTCGATATACTCATCCTGTATCGGGCTGATACGGTTATTGATTTTCTCCACCTTTTCAGGAATCACGTCCACAGCCACCACCCGGTGATGCTGCGACAGCAAAGTAGCGATAGACAGGCCCACATAGCCCGTTCCCGCTACGGCGATAGTATAGTCTTTCATCATGAAATTTCTCTTTGTTTACAAAGCTAATATAAATATCACACCAGTCAAACTAAATCCGTGCATCTTTCTGTAATATTTTCGCAAATGCCGTTTCCGTAGGCCCCGCGACGGAGGCAGTCACGTTTACCGCTGGACGGAGCATTGTTTCCCGCCGGACGGAGTACTTTCTTCGCCGGATGGAGTACTGCAAAAAAAACGGGTGGACCGTAAAGTCCACCCGCTTAGGTAAAAAACAGTTATGTATCAGAAGTTTCCTTTATTGGCGTTATCCCACCAGAGATGCGTACCACCCTTATCACCCGAGATACCGTTCTTGCTGGTATTTTCCTTGTTCAGCAGTTCCAGACCCATAGCGATACCCTGTGCATTTGTATCGTAAGCGTTGCTGCTGTAGATTACACGGCGTACACCTTCTTCCTTGTTTACAGCTCCGTTACTTTCATCTACGTAAGCCGGGAACAGATGCGGATATCCGGTACGGCGCTGTTCAGCCCATGCTTCGATAGACAGCGGGAACAATGCGAAATATTTCTGTGTGATGATACGTTCCAGTTTCGTTTCCTTGTCGGCACTTTCATCCCATTTTACACACAGCTTGTTCACAGCCGGAGTACTCAGTTTCGGGTCAACCGGATCGACGAAGTCAGCCTGCGTTGTCGTACCGTTGATATAGTCATCCACCGCTCCTGCAGCATAAGAGTCTACTCCCGCATACTTGCCGCGGTAACTCAGTTCGTTTGCCATAGAAACACGGATACCATCTTCGTACAGACTCTGTACACTTGCCGAACCGATGTCCCAGCGCAGTTTTGCTTCAGCCAGCAGGAAGTAAGACTCGGCAGCCTTGAAGATAGGCAGTGGCATAGAATATACACCGATGCTGTTCTGCGGGTCGATCCACTGCGAGAAGTTCGCCCAGTTGTTCGGTTTGCCCGGCAGTCCACTGGCAAAGCGGATACCCAGATACTGTGTATTGGCAGGTACTACCACATTTCCGTTCAGATCCTTCACGTCGGCAGTATTCTTGGTCATGTACAGCGGCTGGCGCGGGTCCTTCATGCCCGACATCAGCGTAACCAGATTTGCATTGAAACCACAGTCACCCCAGTTGAACATCAGCCACATTTCGTTTTCCAGACTCTTGTCTATTACGATATCCTTGTTTACCGTAGCCAGCGTGTTGGCAGCCGCTTCAGTAGCAATCTGCTTCAGGTCGATGCCGGCTTCCTTCATTTCCGCTTCACGTTTCGACAGACGGAGAGCCATACGCAGTTTCAGTGTATTGGCAATCTTTATCCACAAATCCGTATCAGCACCACACCAGATATCGAATGTAGCGAGTGTCACCTTTTCTCCCTCGCTCATCGCCTTGATGTCGGTAGCAGCCTTGTCCAGATCCTGCAGCATGGCAACGAACAACTGCTGCTGGCTGTCGAACGGATAATACGATTCATATTCACCCGACAGGATCGAGCTGTAAGCCAGCGGTCCGTAAGCATCCGTAGTCATCAGCGTACCATACGCCTGTACGATACGCATCACACCAGCCAGTCCCAGCGTACCGTTCTTGTCGCAGTCGGCAATGATACGTCGCGTATTGTTAAAGATATGCAGGTAATAATTTTCGTACATACCCCCGCTGTGTCCTCGGTTTTCTCCCATGTCACCGTTGGTAAAGTTACCGTTCGGTGTCATGAAATACCCGCTGTACAAGTCGATGGTCAAGTTTGTCCAGAACTGGAACATATTCTGCTGTGGAGGGTAACAGTACTGCATCGGTTCTGCACACTGTGCAGAGAAAGGCAAGTCATTGGGGTCAACCTGTACACTGTTCGTATTCAGGTCTTCAAAACTGTCAGTACAAGAAGTCATCAAGTTACCTCCTAACCAAGGGAGAGCCAGCAGAATGGCATATTGATAAATTTTATTTCGTTTCATAATGAGGCATTTTAGAAGTTAAGTTTCAGATTCAGACCAAAGCTGCGTGAGGTAGGCAATGCAAACATATCCACACCCTGCACACCGTTTCCTGTACCAGCCGATACGTCCGGGTCCATAGGAGCATCCTTGTAGAAGAAGAACAGGTTACGTCCGATGATGGCAGCCGTCAGGTTCTTGCCGGCACCGAACAAGTTACGGAATGTATATCCCAGACTCAGTTCACGCAGACGTACGTTTGTAGCATCGTAAACGTAGAACTCGTTGGCGTACGGGCTGTTGAAGTTGCTGGCACCAGTTGTGGTATACCATGCTTTCGGATCAAATTCCACTCCGTCTACCACTACCTTGCCTGCATTACGTGCATCGGCAGTCCGCTGAGAAACGCCCCAGCCATCCATTGTAGCTTCTGTCATAGACAGTACCTTGCCGCCGAATTTACCGTCGATCAGGAACGACAGGGTGAAGTCTTTGTAATGGAATGTGTTCGACCATCCGGCGTTGAATTTCGCATTCATGTTTCCGGCGTAAATCATATCTTCAGTCGTATCACCACTTACAATCGGGTTACCCGTAGTTGCATCCTTCATCGGCTTGCCGTTTTCGTCACGCATGATGTGGCGTACGTACAAGTCACCGTACGATCCATCTTCCTTCAGGATAATCTTGGCACCACCAAAGTCAGTCAGAGTCAATCCGTTTGGCAGGTCATCCACCAGTTCTACAATCTTGTTTTCGTTGTACGAGAAGTTCAGGTCAGTACTCCAACTGAAGTTTTCGTTAAACTGCTGATACCATCCGGCGCTGAATTCAAATCCCTGGTTCTGTACGTTACCGGCGTTGACATAGCGGTTGCGCAAGCCCGATTCATACGGAGCAGCTACCGAGAAGAACTGGTTCTTAGTATTCGTCTTATAGTAAGTCATACCCAGCGTCAGTCGGTTCTGGAAGAATGTACCGTCGAAACCAACTTCTACAGAGTGTGTCTTTTCCGGTTTCAATGTACGGAACGGAGCATTTTCAGGAGGTGTGATAGAGCCCTGCGACTGCAATGAGTAGAGCAGGTTACTCATGAATACCGGTACGTCGTTACCTACGATAGAATAGCTGGCACGCACCTTGAGCAAGTTTACGTTCTTGCCCATATCGATGAATCTGTCCAGCAG
This sequence comes from Bacteroides sp. CAG:1076, assembly GCA_000436795.1. Classification (GTDB taxonomy): domain Bacteria; phylum Bacteroidota; class Bacteroidia; order Bacteroidales; family Bacteroidaceae; genus Phocaeicola. Next base: position 2,521 of record HF993172.1, on the reverse strand, counting down.
GAAGCTACCACCTACCGACGGGTAGAAGAATGAGCAGCTTTCCGTGTAAGCCAGTGCAGACGACCAGTCGTTACGTACAGAAACATCAACGAACAAACCATCCTTATAACCGAACTGAGCTGTAGCGAATACCGCATTCAGTCGTTTTTCCGTATTCCAGTTATCATTCTTGCCTACTACAGACATGTTGCCGTAATAGTTGTTCGGAGTAAAGATGTTCGGATAATATACATTACCGTTACCCGGAGAAGTGAACTGCGTACCTTCAGCCCACAAGTCTACATGAGCCGTCTTGCTCTTGGTGAAGCTGGAACCAGCCGTAGCCGATACCAGGAAGTCATTGAATGTATGGCTGTAGCTTACCAGTACATCCCCGTACAGCTGGTCGCTGAAATAACGGTTATCCTTCATACGTCCCATCGGGTACAGGTTGGCGATACTCGACGCATACAGATTATGCTGCCAGCGTTCTTCACCTCTTTCGTAACGCATACGTCCCTGAATGTTCAAGTCCTTGGTAATATCCCATTTGATGCTTCCACCGAATTCATAGCGGTTACGGTCCGTAATCGGAGTCTGCCGGTTCAGTGTCCAGTACGGGTTACTGTACTGTTGCAGACCGGTGTTTGTCCAGTTCTGGATATAACATCCTCTCGATTCGTCATACACTTCGAAATTATCCTTGTAGTAATTCCAGTCCTCACCTCTCGGGAACAGATACACACCTGTCAGCGGGTTGAACAAGAATCCTGCAGCTGCCTGATTCTTCACATACTGGTTGGTATACTTCGCACTGAAATCAACGTGCACACTCTTCAGTACATTGAATCCCACTTTCGAGTTCAGGTTATGGCTGCGGTACGTATTGCCCGGAGTCATACCTTCCGAGTACACATTACCATAAGAGAAATACGCCTGAATGTTGTCATTTCCACCTGCCAGCGAGATAGAGTTGTTTGTTGTAAATCCCGTGCGGTAGAACTCCTTCGCATAGTTCGGTGCTTCAGCCGAGAGCTTGTCACCCCAGCTGTACGTACCGTTATCGCTTACTCCATACGTATTCTGGAATTCCGGCAGCACCATCGGAGTTTCCATTGTAGTATTGCTTGATACATTGATAGAAACCTTGCCCGACTGAGCCGATTTTGTGGTAATCATGATTGCACCGTTGGCAGCTACGGCACCATACAGAGCGGCAGCCGAAGCACCCTTCAGCAAAGTAATGGAAGCAATATCATCCGGGTTGATAGTCGACATCACGTCACCACCATCTCGTTCACCACCATAGTTGCTGCTAACCTGTGCACCGGAAACGCTGTTCATAACCGGAACACCATCCACAACGATCAACGGCTGGTTACTACCACTGATAGACTTGTTACCACGGAACAAGATTTTAGAAGAACCTCCGGCACCGGTAGAGTTCGGAGTAATCATCAAGCCGGCACTCTTACCCTGCAGAGAGTTGATCATGTTTACACTCTTGATGTCGTTCACATCACTTCCGCCCACCGTCTGTGCAGAATAAGTCAATGTTTCCGACTGACGCTGGATACCCATAGCCGTTACAACTACTTCGCCCAGACTTTCCGTATCCGAAACCATCGAAACATTGATAGTCTTTCTTCCGTTCACCGCTTCTTCAACGGTTTTCATACTGATGTATGAGAACACCAGCACATCATTCTGTTCTACGGTAATCGAATAATGACCGTTCAAGTCGGTTACCGTACCATTGGTGGTTCCCTTTACTAATACGTTTACTCCAATTAAAGGATCGCCCATCTCTTTACTGGTAACATTACCGTTTACAGTAATGGTTTGAGCATAAATCCCAGTCAAGAACATTCCTATCAGGAACATTGCGACTACTAGAAATGATCGCTTTTGCATAGTTAAACAATTAAGGTTAATACTTTATCTTAGTTTAAGGTTAAAATGTTTTTTTCAGTATATTACCTCGTCTTGTCTTTGTATTTCCCGTAGCCCGTGTGTTTTTTTCTCGTATTTTCCGATTTCTGTAGCTAACGTATACCTTGTATAGTTTTTGTATTTTTATGTTTCATCTAAATTATGCAATTTCCCTTTAAAAAAGAGAAAATGAGATAAAAAATATGTATGATATAACATTTTTTAAATCTTCGGGCGAATGTCCGGAAGGCTTATTTAGGGGATTATCCTCCTATATATTTCCGATAATGAGCAGTTTACGGAGGTTATTTTATACCGTGGCGATTTTTTAGATATTGTATCTGCCTACAATTTGTTTATTTCCTCTTCCGTCAATCCTGTAGCCTGTGCTATCTGTTCGTTGCTCATACCCAGCGATTTCAGGTTACGTGCAATGGCGGTTTGTGTTTCCGCACGACCTTCTGCACGGCCTTCCGCACGTTCAGTTTCTATATTATCCCGTAGAATCACGATGTTGTCCAGATGCTTGTAATACGCGTTCAGCTCCTCTCGGCTCATGCGGTCCAGCTTCAGCCGCTCCTTCACCGCATCCAGTCCCGGCGCCGTAGCA
>HF993171.1 GCA_000436795.1 Bacteroides sp. CAG:1076 | reverse complement strand
GATGCTTCAGATGGTAGTAAAAAATATGATGATGGGTATACTTATGTAGAAAAGTATATTAATAGCCTTTGCGATTAATACTGAATCTCTTAATAAAACGAATGTTTTGATATATAAGGCTTAATTGGTAAGCCCGTTATTTGTGTTATTACATGAATAACGGGCTTTGTTTATTTTCTTTTACATTGTGTTTTCTTTTTATTTATGTTAATAATATTGTTTTTAGTTTTGATTTTATTCGTTTAATATATATATTTGCTTCGTTGAATAAATACTTTTAGCTTTATAATTGCTTATACTATTGAATAATTCCATGTGTAATGGAGTTCTTTTAAAGCTCTTGACTATAAGCTATTATGAAAGTATAATGAGATTAATATATTGATTAATAATTGTTTAATGTTTTAATGCTCCTTGTGCGCTAAAAAGATGAAACGGTTTTATTTCTTTTTATTATTTATTTGTTTGAATAATTTCTTTTTATTTGCCCAATGTGAAATAGAACGTTGGGAGCGTTACGAACTTTCTATTCCGGCGAAAGTAAAAGGAAATCCTTTCGACGTAAAAGTTTCTGCTACTTTCATACATGCAGATAAAGAAGTAACTGTAGCCGGATTTTATGATGGAAATGATACTTTTAAAGTACGTTTCATGCCCGATCGGCAAGGTGTTTGGAAATATGTTACACATAGTGAAGTAGCTTTATTGGATAATTGCAAGGGAACATTCGAATGTGTGGAACCTTCGAATACTAATCATGGGCCGGTACAAGTAGAAGGATGCAACTTCAGATATGCAGATGGAAAATATTATTATCCAGTGGGAACTACTTCTTATGATTGGATGCATGTAGCAGAAAATATACAGAAACAGACGATTCGTTCAATCTCTGATGCAGGATTCAATAAAATAAGAATGTTGTTTTTTGTCCAGAATTTCGAAGACAATTATCCAGAACCGGAACTTTTCCCTTTCGAAATAAAGAAGGTAAGCCGGGATGAAAGTGGAAAATTGATTTATGAGTGGGATTACAATCGTTTTAATCCTGAGTATTTTCGTCATGTTGAAAACTGCATAGATAGCTTGAAAAATATAGGGGTAGAAGCCGATTTGATTCTTTTCCATCCTTATGATGATGGAAGATGGAATTTTGATAAATTGCCTTTGCCGGTATGTGAACGTTATTTGAAGTATCTGACTGCTCGTTTATCCTCTTTTCGTAATGTATGGTGGTCGCTCGCTAACGAGTATGATTTCTTAAAATTTTATTCAGCAAAAGATTGGAATTTCTTTACTAAAGAGGTTGTAGAAAATGATCCTTACGAACACCTTTGTTCAATACACAGCTATACAGCCCAATATTATGCTTATTGGAAGCCCGAATATACTCATGCCAGTATTCAGGATCAAGCTCCTCTTCAGCTTGGTGCTGCTGGGGTTGTGAGAAATATCTATAAAAAGCCCATTATTTTTGATGAGGTATGCTACGAGGGCAATATGAATAACCGATGGGGAAATTTAAGTGGGCAAGAGTATATCTATCGCTTATGGATGGGGATTACGGCCGGCACTTATGTTACTCATGGTGAATGTTATATGAGTTCTGATACCGATTATTCGAAAAACTTTCTGGCTGTCGGTGGACGTTTTCAAGGAGAAGCTTGGAAGCGCATAGCTTTTGTACGCAGCATATTGGACAGTCTTCCTCAACCGTTAAGGCATTGCGATCCCAGTTGGGATTTGCGTACAGCTTCTGCCGGCGAGAATTATTATCTGATTTATTTGGGAAAAGAGATTATGAATGAATGGCTCTTTGAGCTTCCTGAAAGGAACATCGGTTATTCTTCATTGAAGGAAGGTACTCGTTTCAAGGTGGAAATAATAGATACATGGAACATGACGATAACAGAATGTCCTCAAGTATTCGAAACAACCACAGCGTTTAATAAGCGGGTATTCGATAAAGGGTATGGAAAAGTAATATTGCCTTCTGCCCCTTATTTGTTGCTGAGAATTACTGCCGTAAAATAACTTGGGGGTACATTTCTTGACTGTAATTTGTTACACTGATGGTTATATTGTTTACGAGTATGCTGGAAGAAAGGTAAGTCTGGTGATTATGAATACATTTTTTTAATGTTCGTTTTATGATTATGATATGTAATTTTTATTTTTAAAAATCTAAGTATGAAAGACATTCAAAAAAAGAACTCTTTAAATGAAAGGAGTAAAAGCAAGAAAAGAATTACTTTTCATGCTATGGGAATGCTGGCGATGTCATGTTGTATGGTGGCACCGGTAATGGCAGAAGGTACTATGTCTGAGACACAGACTTTTCTGCTTGCAGAGCAGTCTCATAAGATAACGGGTATTGTTCTTGACGAAACGGGTGAACCGTTGATTGGAGTTTCTGTATTGATTGAAGGTACTTCTTCGGGTACAATTACTGATTTCGATGGCAAATTTGTTCTGGATGTTCAACCGACTTCTACGCTTGTTATCTCATATGTTGGTTATCAGACTCAGAAAATAAAAGTCGGTAATCAGAAGTCATTGACTGTGAAGATGAAAGGTGACAATGAGCTTTTGGATGAGGTTGTCGTTATTGGTTATCAGACTATAAAACGTAAAGACTTGACTGGTTCCGTAGCTTCAGTAAAAGGTGAAGCGATTGCTGCTATGCCTGTTTCCAATGTCGCTCAGGCCATGCAGGGTAAACTGCCCGGTGTGAATATTACTTCTCAGGATGGTCGTCCGGATGCTGAAGTATCCATTCGAGTTCGTGGAGGTGGTTCTATCTCTCAAAGTAATGATCCTTTGATTTTGGTTGATGGTATTGCTGTTGGTTCGTTGAATGATATTCCTTCCGATCAAGTAGAAAGTATTGATGTTTTAAAGGATGCTTCTTCTACAGCCATTTATGGTGCGCGTGGTGCAAATGGTGTTATCCTGGTAACTACAAAAGGTGCGAAAGAGGGTAAAGTTTCACTCGCTTATAATGGTTATGTGAAATTTAATACGCCTACTAAATATCTGGACGCATTGTCGCCATATGATTATTTGAGTTTTGTGTGGGCAAATGCTGCTGCCAGTGGGGATGCTTACCGTGAACCTTTTGAGAAACTCTTTGGACTTGGTGCAAACAAGGGTAATAATGTAAATGGCATTGAGGCTTATCGGAATATGAAAGCTGATGATATCCAGAGAGATGTATATAATAGTTCGGTTTCTCATAATCACGATTTGACAATTACCGGAGGTACTGATAAAACGAAAGTTTTGTTTGCCTTGAATTATATGGATGAGCAAGGTATGAAAATCAATTCGTATGCCAAACGTACCAGCGCATCTTTAAAGGTAAACCAAAAGCTGGCCGATAACTTTGTTATAAGTTTGGATACGCGTTTTTCGGATATCCGTAATATGGGTGATGAAGGAACTACCAATGGTTCTGGTTCTTTGCTTTCTTCTGCTTATCGTTTCCGCCCGATATCGACCCAGCATATTTTAGGTAGTTTGGATGCTTTACGCGAGGGCAATGTCGAACAATTCGGACGTGCTTCTTTGTGGGATGCATATAGTCCTGTAAGTAAGATTTCGGACTATGAGCCTCTTGAGATAAATCAGAACTTGCGTTCTACACTGTCTTTGGATTGGGAACTTATTAAAAATTTGAAATATCATACTGATTTGACATATAGTAATTCGTGGGATCAGGATAAGATTTGGGCAGGAGCTGTATACAATGAATATCTGGATGATTCTACAGGCGAAAAACTATATGCTGGAAGTGTTGATTATAAAAAGAGTGATGGCTGGAACCTCAGATGGACTAATACTATCAGTTATGACTTTACTTTACCTAAAGAGCATCGTCTGAACTTGTTGGTCGGTCATGAAGTTACTGATTCCGGTGGATCGGAACTGAGAGTTAAGGCAAGTCATTTCCCTTCAAACTTTACAAAGGATAATGCTTTTGCCATGATTAACCAGTATGATAAAGACCATGGAACATCTTCTTTTTCTTCGAGTATAGATACAGCAAGCCGTATTCTGTCATTCTTTGGACGTTTGAATTATAGTTTGCTTGACCGTTACTTGCTGACTGTTACTTTCCGTGCCGATGGTTCTTCTAAGTTCTCTCCGGAGCATCGTTGGGGATATTTCCCGGCAGCAGCGTTAGGCTGGAGATTGTCTGAGGAAGCATTTATGAAGGATATTGACTGGCTGGACAACTTGAAACTCCGCCTTTCTTATGGTACGGTCGGTAATGATGGCATCAGTTCGGACTTGTGGTCACAGATGTGGACTTCCGAAACCGACCTCAGATGGCAATATGCTATAGGCAATAATTATTGGTCTTCTTATGATTATGCTACTTCCGAAATGGCAAATGAGGATTTGAAGTGGGAAACGACAATCACTCGTAATATCGGATTGGATTTCGGATTCTTTAAAAACCGTCTGTGGGGATCTGTTGATTTGTATTGGAATACAACCAAGGATTTGCTGATGCTGACTTCCATTCCGGGTATTACAGGATTTACTTCTACTTATGCCAATATCGGACAGACCAGCAATAAAGGAGTTGAAATTTCTTTGAGTGGCGTATTGTTCAAGAATAAAGACTGGAACATTACTGCGGGAATGAACATTAACTTCAATAAAGGAAATGTGGATGAGCTGGCTGAGAATGTGTCAGGACTTTATGGAACGTCATGGGCAAGCAGCAGTACCTTCCCAAGTAATGACTATATTTTGAAAGAAGGTTCGCCGGTCGGTATTGTAAGAGGTTTTATTTGTGACGGGTTCTATACTACTGATGACTTTAATTATGTAGATGGAAAATATGTATTGAAAGAAGGTATTCCTGACTTGGGATCATTCATCAATCCGGTACATGTAGAAGGACGTCCTGAAGGACAGAATGCTTATCCGGGATTGCCTAAGTTCCGCAATATGGATGAGGATAATACTATAATCGATGAAAGAGATGTGACCGAGATTGGTGACATGAATCCTGTACATACAGGTGGTTTCAATATTAACGCTACTTATAAGAATTTCGATTTAGGTGCATATTTTAACTGGAGTTACGGAAATGAAGTCTACAATGTAAACAAACTGGCTTCTATGTATTGTGCAAAGGAATCAGGCGTTTATCAGAATAAGTTGGCTTTTATGAAGGATGCGTATAAAGTTTATGATATTGTTGACGGAGAACTTGTGCATCTTACTACTCCCGAACAGTTGAATGCTGCTAACGTAAACGCTAAATATCCGTTGCCATATTGTGAAAATGGTGTAACTTCTACGTTGGGTATAGAAGATGGTTCTTATTTGCGTTTGAATACCCTGACACTGGGTTACTCTCTGCCGGATAAAGCGCTGAAAAAAATAGGATTGGACAAACTGCGTATTTATGGTTCTGTATATAACTTGTTTACTATTACAGGATATTCCGGTCTCGATCCGGAAGTAAGTGCTAATACTTCTCAAAATAATGCTAAATATCCGACTACAGGTCTGGACTGGGGATCTTATCCGCGTGCCCGTTCCTTTGTCGTAGGTCTTAATCTTGCTTTCTAATGAATTATAAAAAATGAAATTATGAAAAAAATAATAACTTATATGTCGGCATTGGCTTTGAGTATGTCATTTATCCAATGCAGTGATTTTTTGGAAACTCCTTCTCCGGGAAAGACAAACGACGAGTTTGTTACTTCTACGGAAGATGAAACTTTCAAGACCTTGTCTTGGTGCTATGCTAACTATCGTCAGAATTGTGCGATGGGTGTTTATTTGTGGAACGACCCGGTTGGCTCGGATGTTGAGATGTATCCGGAACAAGGTTCTGCGAATAATTTGAATGCAAGACTGTTGCCGGAACAGTTGTCCATTACTTCTGCAAATTCCGGCTTCAACGGGTTGTATACAATTATAGCTCGTACGGCGAAGATTGCAGAACTGATAAAGGCAAAGCCGGCGTTTCAGGAAGATCTTGCGGCAGGACGTGTTTCTACATGGACACATCTGTATGGTGAGGCATTGGCACTGCGTGCTTTCTGTTATTTCAATTTGGTAAAGCATTATGGTGATGTTCCTTATGGATACGAAAATAATTATGTACTGGATTATACGCTGACTTCACGCTACGATATTCTCGACAATGTGATTGCTTCGCTGAATGAAGTTGCTCCGTTAATGTATAAGTTGGGCGAAAATGGGATTACTGCCGAACGTTTGTCTAAAACATTTGCTTATGCTTTAGCCGGAGAAGCTGCTTTGTATGCTGCCGGTTATCAGACTATTCGTACGGATGTTCCCGGACTGTATGGTGATTTACAGTTTGAACAAATAGGAGTAGAAGAGTATAAATGTGTATACGCGCGTCGTAGCGACTATCTCAATTATTATCGTATTGCCGAAACTGCATTTCAGAATGTCTTTGATAACATAGGTTCTGCTCATCTGGTAACCGTGGATGAAAGAGGATATGCAAACAATCCTTTCCAGCGTCATTTCCAGTATCAGCACGATTTGGAAATCAGTCCTGAATCATTGTTCGAAATTGGTAACATTCAGGGGGGACAGAGTGGACAGACTACCACAAGTGAATATGGTTATGGATTTGGACGTCCTTCGAATGGCGGTAGTAAAAATGCTGCTCCTTGTAAATGTTTTGCTGCTGTACGTATTCTTCCTACCTTCTACTATGGTGAATACGAGGAGGGAGATATGCGTAGAGATGCAAGTGTTGCGGTAACAGGAAGTCAGGGGGATGGAAATGAAGCTATGTTGTCATTCGTCCCGGGTAGTAAACTGAATGGAGGTATCGCAACAAACAAATGGGATGAAAACAGAATGAATCCTCCTTATACCGCAGCTCAGCGAGTTTCTGGTATGAACTGGCCGGTTATGCGTCTGGCCGATGTGATTCTGATGCAGGCAGAAACCAAAGCTGAACTGAATAAGGATGGTGAAGCTGTGAACTTGGTCAACCAGATTCGTGAGCGTGCCTTTGGAAACACAGAACATAATATTAGTGCAAGTGGCGAGAAGCTGAAAGAAGCGATTATGCAGGAACGTAAATTGGAATTTGCCGGTGAAGGTATTCGCCGCTGGGATATGCTGCGTTCTGGCAAGTTCCTGGAAAAAGCACTGGCGGTACGTCAGGAAATGCTTCAGATGGTCAATGACATTGAAGCTCAGGGATACCATCGTTTTGCAAACGGAAATGAAATTCCAGCTTATATTTATGTGAAGAAAGTTGAGTTGGAAAATCCGCTGACTTATGATCCTGATGAAAGTAATCCTGCCTTGTACCCGGGATGGAGAGGACAGTATGATTATAGTACGACACCAGTGGCAAATAATGTGAAAGGAACTGCGCATAATCTCGCAATCAAAGGATTGTTTAAATATATTGATCCGAATGGTCCCGAGGCTGCAGCGTTGATAGCAGAAGGTTATGAAAAAGTAAATTGGGGTGTAGATTTGGTTAAATATAAAGAGCATTATACCGATACCAATCTGTTGCCGGGTGTAAAAGCCGGTAATGTAGCTCCCAGACTTTACTGGCCTATGCCGTTCGAAACATTGACTATGTCTAAAGGTAAGATTACCAATGGATATGGGCTTGCTCAGGAGTAATAGGAATCTGATATAAGTTTAAGATTTACATCGGGAGGTCTTTCTAAAGATCTCTCGATGTTTTTTTATTTTTTGTACAAAAAACAAAAACTTTTGTACAAATTTTCTTGAAAACAAGCCAAGAGTCTTCTGCAAGAAACAGCAGAAATCTCTTGGCTTGTTTTGTTGCAGTCCGACGTTCGTCAATACGCAGGTTAGTCGGGTGCACTTACAGATTTTCACTGTAGCTGTCGAACAGCGGTTGTAGCAGTTCGGGCACGTTTATTCCCTGTTTCTTTATTTCTTCCAGACAGCCCTTACCTTTGCCGGTCAGTGTGAAATACATCTGGCGCTTATCTTGTTTTCCCAGAAATCTGGCAACCATTTCCTTCTTTTCTATCAGACTGATGGTCTTCGAGGCGTGCGAAGGAGTCATGCCTGTACGTTCTACGATGGTTCCCGCCGCAACAGTTTCCCCGCCGATGCTGCACAGTACCATTGCTTCGTTCAGCGAAATTCCATATGTTGTTACCAGTTGGTTTTCCAGTTCGGAGAGAGCTTTAAGCAGCTCTCTCATGACACATATACATTTTATTTTTTCCATGCAGTTAAATAAACAAGTTTACATTAGCCTGTTCTGCGCGTTCCATGTAAGTAGCCACACCTCCTATGGTTACATTATCCAGCAACTCTTCTTTGCTTACGCCCATGACGTCCATTGACATCTGGCAGGCTATAAATTCTACACCATTGTCGATTGCCTGTTGACGGAGTGATTCCAATGAATCAATGCCCTTGCGTTGCATGATATAGCGCATCATACGTGTTCCGATACCGCCCATATTCATCTTCGACAATTTCAGCTTCAGTGAACTGGAAGGAAGCATCATGCCGAACATTTTTCCGAAGATGTCTTTTTTCACTTGTGGCTTGTGTACCTTCTTGATGGCATTCAATCCCCAGAATGTAAAGAATATCGTCACTTTCTTTCCTGTGGCAGCAGCTCCGTTAGCCAGCACAAAGGTAGCTAATGTTTTGTCAAGATCATCGCTGAACAGAATGAAAGTTTTCCCTGCTTCTGTATTGATTTCTCTGACAGCCTTTTCGCAGGAAGATGCTTTTTCAATCACTACCCGATACGTACCGCTTGCCGCCGATTTCTCCAGAAAACGATTGCCGGTACTTTTGCACCATGCTTCAGCATCGCGCGGAAAACCTGCATCGGTTGCCCGTATTTCAAGACGTTCACCTGGGTTCAGCGTTTCCATGGTCTTCTTTAGTTTCATGATGGGACCGGGACATTGGATGCCGCAAGCATCTACTTTTATGACTTTTTCCGTGGTCGGCCGGCAGCAGGAGGTAGTGGACTGGCAGGAAGACGACGGTTGTTCCGGCAAGCAGACAGGGGTAGTGGCAGCCTTGTAGGTCTTGATGCCTCCAATCAGGTTGCGCACATCCTGATAGCCGTTGTCTTTCAGTATGCACGATGCTAGATATCCTCTCAGTCCTACACCGCAGTAAACAATAACAGGCTTGTCGGACGGAATTTCGTTCATGCGCTCGCGTAACTCGTCAAGTGGTACGTTGATGGCGCCTGGAATCTTGCCTAAGCTGTATTCGTCGGCGGTACGCACATCTACCAGCGTCACTTTCTTCAGGTCGGCTTGCTGGAGTTCGCGCCAGTAGATCGGGTTCATTTTTCCACTCAGAATGTTGCCTGCTACATACCCTGACAGGGCTACAGGATCTTTTGCCGACGAGAAGGGGGGAGCGTAGGCATGTTCCAGCTCCGTCAGGTCGTATACTGTTCCGTTCCGTTTGATGGTCAGTGCATATTCATCAATGCGTTTGTCCACTCCGTCGTAGCCTACAATCTGTGCTCCGTACAACTTGCCGTCGGTAGGAGAGAAGGTGATTTTTATATCCAGCATCGATGCGCCCGGATAATAGCCGGCGTGCGAGTTGGAATGGATAGTAGCCGACAAATAAGGTATATCCATTTGTTTCAGTCGCTTGGCAGGAAGTCCGGTTGAGGCTACGGTCAAATCGAATACTTTTGCGATGGCTGTGCCGATAGAACCTTCGTATTTGATTTTGTTGCCGAATACCATGTTGTCTGCCACGATACGAGCCTGGCGGTTGGCCGGTCCGGCGAGGAAGTTCAACCACGGCTTGTGTGTAATGGGGTGCGGAAATTCTATCGCGTCGCCTACGGCATAGACCGATTCATCGGACGTCTGCAAATATTCGTTTACATAGATTCCTCGCATTTCGCCGAGCTTCAGTCCGGCTTCGGTTGCCAGACGGGTTTCAGCCCGTACACCGATAGAGAGCAATACCATTTCGGCATTCACCTGAATACCCGACTTGAAGTTGACTGTTATTCCTTCGGCAGTTTTCTCGAACGATTCGACAGCCTGTTCCAGATACAGCCGGACACCCTTCTGTTGCAGGTGTTCGTGTACCAGAGCCGCCATCGAATAGTCGATAGGTCCCATTACCTGATTGGCCATTTCTACAACCGAAACTTCGATGCCGCTGTGATGAAGGTTTTCCGCCATTTCCAGACCGATGAAACCGCCGCCTACTATGACAGCGTGTTTCACAGCTTTCTGCTGCATGTAACTCTTGATGCGGTCGGTATCGTTTACGTTTCTCAGGGTGAAGATGCCTTCGGTATCAATGCCCGGCAGAGGCGGACGCACAGGAGAGGCTCCCGGCGAGAGCAGCAGTTTGTCGTACGATTCGGTGTAGGTCTTTCCGGAAGAACGAACGGTTACTTCCTTCTTTTTTACATCGATGGCCGTTACTTCCGAACGGGTACGTATATCGATGTTGAAACGTTTTCCGAATGATTCGGGAGTCTGTACGAAGAGTCGTTCACGGTCTTCGATGACTCCACCTATATAATAGGGTAAGCCACAATTGGCATACGAGATGTATTCACCTTTTTCGAATAAAATGATTTCGGCTTTCTCTGTGTTGCGGCGGATGCGTGCGGCTGCGGTCGCTCCTCCGGCTACTCCTCCAATGATGATGTACTTCATGTGTGTATTCTTTTATGCTGTTATTATTTTCTTTTGGAAACTTTTTGCAAAGAAAATAATTAATTCTTTTTGAATAAAATTTCCGATGGAAAATATTTTTCTGCTTAATAGTAATTAACACTCTGGGGGGATTGGAAGCTGAAAAAGGGAAGAGAAAGGCAGAATAAGTATTGCATTTATCGTAGCAGACATATTTTTTGATTATTTTTGAGGCTGTAAACTTATTAAATAAAAACAGATAGATGAAACCAATACATTACACACTGGCAGCTTTGTTGCTGGCTTCGGCCTCGCTGTGGGCACAAAACGATGAAGGATATAAGTTTGAAACGGTCGTAAACCAGAAAGTCACTCCCGTAAAGGATCAGGCATCCAGTGGTACGTGCTGGTGCTTTGCTACGACTTCTTTTGTGGAAGCTGAACTGTTGCGTCAGGGAAAGGGGGAATACGACCTTTCGGAAATGTTTATCGTACGCCAGAAGTACATGAATCAACTGAAGGATAATTTCTTGCGTCAGGGAAAGGGGAATATCGGACAAGGCAGTATTACTACCAGTTGGATTACCGCTTTCAATCAGGTAGGTATCGTTCCGGAAGAGGTTTATACGGGCATCAACTACGATTCGAAGTTTCATAATCATACGGAACTGGTGGACTATATGACGGCTATTGCTAAGCAGGCTATTGACATGAAAAAATGTTCTCCGCAATACGAGCAGCTGATGAACAGTTTGTTTGATATTTATATGGGTAAATTGCCAGAGAAGTTTACTTATAAAGGAAAGGAGTATACTCCGAAGAGCTTTGCCGAAAGTCTGGGTATCTGTACGGATGATTATGTCATGCTGACAAGTTTTACTCACAAGCCGTATTACAAGCCGTTTGAGATTGAGATTCCCGATAACTGGGAGCACGACCGCATGTATAACTTGCCGCTGGATGAGCTGATAGAGGCTACCGACTATGCACTGACCAATGGTTATACGGTGTGCTGGGATGGTGACGTGAGCGAACGGGGCTTTTCTTTCTCGAATGGAGTTGCCATTAATCCGGAAGTGGATGATGTAGACGAATATAAGGACAGCGACCGTGCACGCTGGGGACAGATGACGAAACGTGACCGTCTGGCTGAGGTTTTCCAGTTCAAGCATCCTTATCCTGAAGTGAACGTGACACCGGAAGTCCGTCAGCAGGGGTATGAATCGTTTGCAACGACCGATGACCACTTGATGCATCTTACCGGTATTGCTAAAGACCAGAATGGTACGAAGTATTATATTACAAAAAACTCTTGGGCAGCCGACAGCAATAAGTTCGGTGGTTATCTGAACATGTCGGAAAGTTATGTGCGTGCCAAGACCATTTATGTGATGATGCACAAGGATGGACTTCCTAAGGAATTGAAGAAAAAACTGGGAATTAAATAAGTTATAAGAAATAAGGCTGCCTTACGGGGTAGCCTTATTTCTTTTATTTTTTAGGACTTTCTACCGATAACGTATTGATGCAGCGGTCATCATGTTGGCGATTGTTATACCATATCATCGCCAGTCTTGGCAAAGGTTACTCTAATTGTTTTATGGAATGGTATAAAGCGTGAGATGATAGCGATAACCAATGTAATAATAAACAGCCAGCCCAAGATTTCCTTTAATGCCAATAGCAGACTTTGTTGTTGCAGGGTAGTGTAGAGTGATGTCGTGGCAAGTTGGGTTGCTTCTGCATATCCGTGTCCCTGTACCAGACCGTTTGCGACCGATTGCGAGAATCTGGAAGCAGCAAGGGGATCGGCCATCGTGATGGTTTCGGACAGAGAATGCATGTATTTTTGTTCCAGCCGGTATAAGGTGTTGCTATAAAAAGAAGTCGCGATGATAGGAGCCAGCACCGAACGGAAGATGATGAGAAAAAAAGCATTCGAGAGCAGAAACTTCGGGTTCAGGTCTTCTACGGCGAACAGGGCAAAGGCGATAATCAAGGAAAGCATGCCGAGACCACGCAGGAAGATGGGAAAGTAAAGCATTTCGTAGGTGCTTTCGGGCGATATGCCGAAATACAGGATTCCGAAGAATGCAGCAAAGCATGCCATGCCTCCGGCTATGAAGAAACGGAAACGCCAGCGTTGCCACCTGAACCACCAGAAGCAGATGAAAGCGCCTAACAGATAACCTGGTAAAAGCCAGATATAAAGCACGTAGGAGTGCGTAGTATCCACCTTCAGGATAGAAGTCATGTAGTTTGTCAGCAGGGTAGTTGAGGTACTGAAAAACATGATGAGCATCATGTAGAAATAGCCGATAATGGCCTTAGGCTGGTATAAGGGAGCCAGATTGACGTACGGGTTCTGAGAGTGATATTGCATCCATACAAAGAAAGCAATCAGAATGGGAGCTATAATGATATAGGCACATATCTTGTAAGACGACATCCAGTCGAGTACTTTTCCGTAATTAATGACATACATCAACATCAGCAGGCCGATGGCAATGACGAACATTTCGCGCAGGTGGAGCTCTTCTACAGGTATTTTCTTCAGTGGGCGGTCGTGGCGGTAACAGATAATAATGACCAGAATGGCGAGCATTAGCAGAAGCATCATGAAGTAGTACATGTACTTCCAGTCGTAATGGTAGGCAAGTTCTGCGGTAAGCACCATCGAAAGTTGTCCTCCTCCATATACCAGCGGATAGAAGTAAGAATAAAACTCGCTGCGGACATTTTTAGGACTGAATATTTTTTGTGCATGACGGATGAACCAAAGCATAAGAAAGCCCTTCAGAAAACCGATGGCAAAGCTGGCGACAATTAGTATGTCGGCGCTTTGCGAGCGGGCGCATATCCAACTGAGTATAATTTGTAAGGAGAGGTCTGACAGTAATAAGGACTTTGGAGAGAAGGCTGCCAGAACTTTGGGTACGATAGGGTAGGCTATGGCCATTCCCGCCGAAGCCGCATAATATCCCATAGTGATATCTTCGGTATTGGTTCCTAAGGTATTCGAAACCTCCAGCATGCTGCCGGTATATGAACCGTTAAGCATGGTTACCGGAAGAATAATGATAAAGACACTAACCAGTGCCAGCCAGTTGGGAACCCATTTCCGCACGGGAACTCCCAGTTCTCTCATGTTAATCATTTGCGTAGGGCTTCTGTTTCTACCATCATTCCGGCACGCAGGTGTTGTGCGTCTTCTTCACTGATGTCGGTAATATCGATACGGACTGGTATGCGCTGCTGTACTTTTACAAAATTACCTGCCGAATTGTCGGTCGGTACAAGAGAGTATTTTGAACCGGTTGCTTCGGAAATGGCGGTAACTTTTCCATTGAATACTTTTCCGGGCAATGCGTCTACCTTGATGCGTACCGGCTGTCCGATATAAATATTTACTATTTGCGTTTCCTTATAGTTGGCAGTAATCCATTTATCCTTGCTGCGGACCAGGTATGAAATTGTCTGGCCGGCCTGTACGAATTGTCCAGGCTCCAGTGTACGACGTCCCATGTATCCGTCGTAAGGTGCTGTTACTATAGTGTACGATAAGTTCAGGCGTGCCAGATCCAGATCGGCCTCTTTTCGCAGAATGGCAGCTTCGGCACTGGTATTTTTCTTGCTTGCCTCTGTATATTGTGATAAGGCAACACGCTTTTGTTCGAGTAATGCCTGATAGCGTGCCTGGGCTGCGTCGTAGGCTGCTTTGGCCTGTTCGTATTGCTGTTCGGGTACGGATTCTTCTTTCAGCAGGCGTTCAAAGCGATGATAATCCTGTTCCAGTTGCCAAAGCTTGGCTTTAGCCTCGGCAATGTTTGCTTCCTGTACGGCGATGTTGGTGTGTGAGGTCTCAATACCCGAATGAAGTGCATCTTTTGAACCCTTTGCATCGAGTAAGGCAGCTTCGGCTTCTTTGACTCTTATCTTATATTCACGGTTGTCGAGAACCAGTAATGTATCTCCTTGCCGTACGAACTGGTGTTCTGTAAACCGGACTTCTCTGATATATCCTGTAGCACGGATATTCAGGGGTATTACATATTGGTCGACAAATGCGTCGTTT
Organism: Bacteroides sp. CAG:1076; assembly: GCA_000436795.1. Lineage (GTDB taxonomy): Bacteria > Bacteroidota > Bacteroidia > Bacteroidales > Bacteroidaceae > Phocaeicola. Next base: position 4,546 of record HF993171.1, on the reverse strand, counting down.
GTAACTTCATAGTTGAAGTAACGCCAAAAGTAATTGGCTGTCCACCATAGTCCTGAGCCTGCCAAGGTGATGCAAATCATGTTCAGTATGATGTTGCGAACTTTCAGTTTCTTGAGTTTCTGCTGTTTCAGTTTTAATTCAGACATAGCAAGTGTTGGTTAAGTTGGTTGTATTAAAGGCGTCCGCAGGCGCGTTCCAGTTGATAATAAGTATAGATAACTCGGGTACGTGCCGAAGTTAGTTGGAGTTCTGCGTTCAGACGGACGGAATTAGCATCCAGCAAATCGGTCAGAATGGCCAACTGGCTCAGGTAGCGGTTTTGCATAATCCGGTAATTCTCTTGAGCCTGCTTGACTGAAAGTTTCAATGCTTCTACTTGCTGTAAAGCTTCACGATGACGGAGATAGGCTGTGCGTACGTTCACTCTTATTTGTTGTATCTTTTGTTCTTCTGTATTCTGACTGAGTGCTACAGCCAGTTTGCTTTCCTTTATTTTATGGTTGTTTTTGTAAAGTGCCGATAACGGATAAGATACAGACAATCCGATATTCCAGTTATTGTTGTACATATCGGCCATTGTCCGTGAAACAGGGCGTGCCAGTGTATTCGATGCGTAGAGTGATACGTTCGGCAAATTGGCGGCCTTTGCCAGACGAACATCGTTGCGAGCTACTTGTGTCTGTTCCCGAAGTAACCGGATGGCAGGATCGTTCATGCAGGCTTGGGAAACATAATCGTTGTACTGTTCAAGGGCTACAGCTCGGTAAAGCAGGGTAGTATCGGGCAATAGCAGACGGTTTTCGTCGATGCCTAACAGAATATCCAGTTGTTGAGATACCAGTGCAATGCTGTTCTCTGTTTCTGTCAGTGAAAGTCGGTCGTTGGTGAGTTGCATTTCACTGCGCAACACATCGTTATTTGTTATCAAGCCTTCCTTTTTCATCTGGCGGATATCCTTCAGGCGTCGTTCTGATTCTTCGATGTTTCGGGTCAGGACATCATGCTGGCGGTACAAACTGAATAAGCTCATGTACTGCTCCAGCAGATTGAGTTTTACATCCGCACGGTCGGTTGCAGTCTGTAGCGATGCCACGCTTTTTTGTAAGTCCGCCTTACGGATGGAATAATGTATTTTACCTCCTTGATATAAGGGCTGTGTAAAGTCGATGGCATAGTTTTGAGACCAGTCGGGAGTATCGGGGTAGGTGGGTGATGACAAGCCGTGCTGAAAGACAACAGGCTGTCCCACGACTCCGCCCTTCAGGCCGATTTGCAAATCGGGAAGCCGTGAAGTACGGGCTGTCTGGCTTTGTTCGTGTGCAACGGATTCTTTCAGCATGTCCGCCTGAATCTTCAGACTGTTTTCTGTACCTCGTTGAAAGAGCTCGTCTACTGTAAGGAATAACGAATCGGTTGGTGAAGCCAGACAAGGATAGCTGCTGCTCAACAATAGGAATGCGAGTAAGGGCTTATACATTTTCAAGTACATTATATACAGAATTAAGTTCGGACATCATGACTCTTATGCCTTCCAGACCAATAATCTGTTCGGCATGTACATATACCTGATCGAGTACGGGACGAATTTGATTTCGGAATTCTTCTCCTTCGTTTGTGAGAAAGACCAGCTTGCTCCGGCGGTCGTTTGGATCTTCTTCTCGTCGGACATAACCTTTCTTCTCCAGATTGTTCATCAGGTTGGTCAGACATGCTTTATCCTTGGCAGTGCGTTCTGCCAGTACTTGCTGGGTGATGCCTTGCTCGTGCCACAGGCTGCTCAGTACTTGCAGCATTTCGAAGGTGATTCCCGCATTGTTTCTTTTTAATGTACGTTGCATTGCTCTGCGAAATGCCATGCGGGTACGGAATACTTGCAGCATCAACTCTCTAAACTCTCCTCCTTCTCTCATAAGTGTTTGATCATTTTTTAATGAGCTGCAAAGGTAGGTATTTTTATTGAATTAGTCAAATATTTGACTAATTGGGCATGGCGGCTTTTATTTCTCTTCAGGGTCTGATGGGATTATCTCATCCTTGCGCATACTGAATTCGCAGCCACAATAGCGCTGGTTGTAGAAATTATATTCTTTAATGATGGCGATACGTCGTTCGCTCAGTCCACCTTTTCGCCAGTTCTGCTCCCACCAGATTACGTCGGGGTAAGGTTCTACGGCATAATGTCCAGCCTGATTTATCTGTTCCAGACTTTTCCATCGTGAAGAAGCAAGTGTGGTTGTAATGACGGTGAAGCCGTTTTCGTGTGCGTAACGTGCTGTGTCACGCAGGCGCATCTTAAAACATTGCAGGCAGCGTCCTCCTCGTTCCGGCTCATTCTCAAGCCCTTTTACCGTACATCTCCATTCTTCGTGGTCGTAATCAGCGTCTATGATATCAAGTCCCAGCGAACGGGCATAACGAGAACATTCGTTTTTGCGGATATTATATTCTTCCAGCGGGTAGATGTTGGGGTTACAGTAGTAGATGGTGGGACGTATGTCGTGTTGCATTAAGCATTCAATGATTGCAGATGAGCAAGGAGCACAACAAGTGTGTAGCAAGACACGTTTTGCATTACCAGGTACTTCCAAAGTAAACTTTTTCTTTTTCATATCGTTTTCGAGGATAGCATATTTCTATATGCAAAAATAACCTTTTTGTTTGTGAACGGGAAATGCTTGAGATTCTTTTCTAAATGGAAAGAGAGCGTTTGTTGCTTTATAGTAAAAATAAGAGAACCATATCATATACAAGATAATGATATGGTTCTCCGTGGTGAAATAAAGATGCGAAAGTTATTTTATTTCAAATTCTTCTTTCATATCAAGCTCCTCACCGTGTACATCGTAGAATTTATATTCCAGGAAGGCAAGGCTTTGATTTGGGATGATTTTTATTCCAAATCCAAACTTCATTTGCCATTTCCGTTTCAAAGAAACAATTCCTTGATTGATATATGCGGCTACGTAAGGATGAATATGTAATGTAAATTTTTTGACCTTCAGTTTATTGACCAGGTAGTCAATTTTACTTTCCAGTGTATCTGTAAACAGGATGGAAGGCTTTATCTTTCCTTTTCCAAAACAAGTCGGGCAGTCTTCATCGGTGGTAACGTCCATTGCCGGCCGTACTCTTTGACGGGTTATCTGCATTAATCCGAATTTGCTGAGTGGCAGAATATTGTGCTTTGCACGGTCTTTCTGCATGTTTTGGCACATACGTTCGTATAGTTTCTGGCGGTTCTCAGCAAGATTCATATCGATGAAGTCGACTACGATGATACCTCCCATATCTCTCAACCGAAGCTGTCGTGCCAGTTCATCGGCTGCTCCTAAATTTACGTCAAGTGCATTCGCCTCTTGTCCGTTTCCCGATTTCGAGCGGTTACCGCTGTTGACGTCTACTACATGCAGTGCTTCGGTATGTTCTATAATGAGGTAGGCTCCGCTCTTGTATGAAACCGTCTTTCCGAACGACGATTTGATCTGCTTGGTAATAGCAAAGTTATCGAAAATGGGAAGCTGTCCTTTGTAAAGCTTAACAATACCCGAGCGCTCGGGAGCAATAAGCGTTACATAATCTTTTACTTCATTGTAAACACTTTCATCGTTTACATAAATATTTTCGTACGACGGATTAAACAAATCGCGCAACATGGCAACTGTACGACTTGTTTCCTCGTATACCAGCGATGGCAATTTGGTTGCCTTCTGGACTTTTGTGATGGTGTCTTCCCAATGTTTCAGCAACACTTTCAGTTCGGCATCCAGTTCTGCTACGCGCTTACCTTCGGCTACGGTACGTACGATTACTCCGAAGTTCTTAGGTTTGATACTTTGCAATAATTGTTTTAAGCGTGCACGTTCTTCGCTTGACTTGATTTTCTGGGAAACCGAAACTTTATCATTAAATGGAATCAAAACAAGGTATCGTCCGGCAAAAGACAGTTCACATGTCAGTCGCGGTCCTTTTGTGGAAATTGGTTCCTTTACGATTTGTACGATAACTTCCTGTCCTTGCTGTAGTACGGTAGAGATTGTTCCGTCTTTGTCGATGTCAGGCATGATGGAAGCTTTCGACATGGGATAAAGTTTTTTTCTGTCGCTGATAACTTGCTTCAGATACTTCTGATGAGAAGTAAATTGAGGTCCGAGGTCTAAGTAGTGAAGGAAAGCGTCTTTTTCGAAGCCTACGTCTACGAAGCAGGCATTCAGTCCGGGCATAAGTTTACGTACCTTGCCCACGTACATATTGCCCACTGAGAAGGAAAGGTTTCGCTCTTCTTTTTGGAATTCTACCAGATTTTTATCCTCCAGAAGTGCGATTGAGATCTCTTTGGGCTGTACATCTACTACTAATTCGCTTGTCACTTGTTACTTAGTTTTTAGAGTGTTAATAATGCGTTTAGGGGGTGCAGTTTCGTCTTTTCTGCACTTTCATAATACACAAAGAACAAACCTGAAAGACTAGTAGGAGCTTTACAAGTTTGTTCTTTATTGAAGTCGGACAGACTAACAATTATTTTTTGCTTTTATGTCTGTTCTTTCTT
>HF993170.1 GCA_000436795.1 Bacteroides sp. CAG:1076 | reverse complement strand
GGCAAAGATGGATTCGAACCACCGAAGGCGTAAGCCAGCAGATTTACAGTCTGCCCCATTTGGCCACTCTGGTATTTGCCCTTTCGCAACTGATTGGTTAGTGTTTTTCTCAATTGCGATGCAAAGGTACAACTATTTTTTTAATCTGCAAGCAAAATCGATCATTTTTATTGCAGTAATTGCACATTCGTCACCTTTGTTACCTAATTTTCCTCCAGCTCTTTCTTCGGCTTGTTCCATATTGTTGGTAGTTATCAATCCGTAAATAACTGGTGTATCGGTAGTTGCATTCAATTGAGTAATTCCTTGAGTTGCCCCAGCACAAACATAGTCAAAATGGGGAGTATCTCCACGTACTACACATCCCAGTGCTATTACTGCGTCAACTTTTCCACTTTTTATCATTTGTGCGGAGCCAAAAGTCAGCTCGAAACTTCCCGGTACAGTTTGAACCAGGATGTTTTCGTCTTTAGCTCCATGTTTTTTTAATGTCTGTACTGCACCGGAAAGTAATGCTCCAGTGATATTGCTATTCCATTCGGATACTACAATGCCAAAACGCATCTGAGAAGCATCGGGGACAGAATTGAAATCGTAATCGGAAAGGTTATGATAAGCGGTTGCCATAATGATTATACAATTAAATGATTAAGTTAAGAATTCTAAATAAAAAATCATTCGGAGTAAAGTCTGAATCTCATGAGCATCCACGTTGATGTATCCGAGATTCTTCGCTTTGCTCCGAATGACAATACCTTATATTATATATGTAATAAGCTAATCTTATTTAATAGAAGCGCGATCGATGTATTTGTCGATGTCCATTGCTTGATAAGAATTTGCATATTTAGTTTTAATTTGCTTGTAAGCTTCTACAGCTTCTGCATTTTTACCCTGCTTTTCCAGTATCTGGCCAGCCTGAAGCAGGTAAATAGGACTTAAAGTTGTGCTGTTAGCTTTTTCTGCCGCTTTCAGTAAAGTAGCAGCTGCTTTGTCATACTGTTCCATCTGTGCATAGCAGTTACCCATTGTTCCGATGATAGCTGGAGCAACCATGTAATCGTCTGCACTGAATTTATCCAGATACTTTGTTGCTTCTTCGTACTTGCCAAGCTGTGCATAGCAGATACCTGCATAAGCATTAGCCAGATTACCAGCATCTGTTCCGCTGAATTCATCTGCAATTTTTAAGAAACCGGCATAACCCAAGCTGTCACCTTTCAGAGCAACTTCATAGTTGTCATTGCCAAAATATTGTTCACCTTTGAAAAGTGCTTCAGAAGCTTTCAATTCTTTAGGTTCGCCAATAAAATGTTTGTAAGCCAATGTTCCGCATACGATGACAACAATAGCTACTACAATACCAACCAACAGGTTTTTGTACTTAAAAAGGAATGCTTCGGAAGTACTCAATGCTTCATCCACATTCAAAGGATCATGAGTGTGTTTTTGTTCTGCCATTTTATTTAATTATTTTTATTATTTCTCTTATTATTTGAAATATCTGTATTTCGGTCAGCAAAAGTAGTTTATTTATATTTATAAATGAAATTTGAGAGCATGTTTTTTTATCTGTCATGCTTTTATTGTTAATTTTGTAGGCTGAAATAAGGTTTGAACTATGTGGCTTAAACGCATCTCTATATTGAATTATAAAAATCTGGAGCAAGTGGAGCTTGCTTTTTCTCATAAGATGAACTGTATCATCGGCAAAAATGGAATGGGTAAAACCAATTTGCTGGATGCGGTTTATTATTTGTCGTTTTGCAAAAGTGCGACCAATGCCATTGATTCGCAGAACATTTTGCATGATTGTGACTTTTTTGTGATACAAGGATTTTATGAGACTGACGACGGAGAACCTGAAGAAGTATATTGTGGCTTAAAACGTCGTCAGAAAAAACAATTCAAGCGGAATAAGAAAGAATATTCACGTTTGTCCGACCATATAGGTCTGATTCCACTTGTCATGGTTTCACCTGCCGATTCTTGGTTAATTGCCGGTGGAAGTGAGGAACGTCGGCGCTTTATGGACGTTGTCATTTCTCAGTTTGACCGTGAGTATTTGGATGCATTGATACGTTACAACAAAGCACTTCTTCAGCGTAATTCATTGCTTAAGGCAGATATGGAGCCAGAAGAGGAGCTGATGCTGGTATGGGAGGAAATGATGGCTGTTGCCGGTGAAACGGTGTATCGTAAGCGAAAAGAGTTTATTGATGAGTTTATACCTGTGTTTCAGTCGTATTATTCATATATTTCTCAAGACAGAGAACAGGTTAGTCTTATGTATGAATCGCATGCAGCTGAGGGTGATCTTTTGGAACAGTTGAAAGGTACCCGGCAGCGTGATCGTATCTTAGGGTACTCTACTCGTGGCATACATAAGGATGATTTGATTATGCAGTTAGGTGATTTTCCTATCAAGCGGGAAGGTTCTCAGGGGCAGAACAAGACCTATCTGATTGCTTTGAAGCTTGCTCAATTTGAGTTCCTGAAGCGGACAGGAAGTCGTACAACGCCGATTGTTCTGTTGGATGATATCTTTGATAAGCTGGATGCTTCACGTGTAGAGCAGATTGTGAAGCTGGTGGCAGGAGATAGTTTTGGACAGATATTTGTAACTGATACAAACAGGGATCATCTGGATAAGATTTTACGAAAAATAAAAGGAGATTATAAACTATTTGAAGTGGAAGATGGGGAGGTTTCCGAGCGCCACAGTGAGGAGGAGGTATGAAACGAGATAATACAGAACAGGTTGGTGATGTAATACGCAGGCTGCTCAGGCAGGAGGGACTGGAAACCCCGTTGAATGAATACCGGTTGGTTGATGCCTGGAAGGATGTCGTGGGAGAAACCATATCTCGGTATACGACAAATTTATATATCAAGAATCAAGTACTTTATGTGCACTTATCCTCTTCGGTACTTCGGCAAGAGCTGATGATGAGCCGTCAGTTACTGGTGCGCAACTTAAATGCGCAGGTTGGATCACAAGTTATCGTGAACATCATATTTCGTTGATTCCTCTTTTATTTGAACCGCTATTCACCTGGATGGAGTGAAGTGGGTTTGTTCACTCCAGATTTCATCCATTGGTTTATCGAATGCTTCTGTTGGAATTTGGTCGCAGATTTGGAAATGAAAACAGATACCTATCTTGTAAGCGTTGAGTTGCTTTAATAATCGATCGTAGTATCCTTTTCCTCGTCCCAGACGGTTTCCTTGCATATCGAATGCTACTCCGGGTATAATGGCCAAATCGATATTTTCATAATCCGTAAATACTTCGCCTTGCGGTTCTTCAATGCCGTAACTTCCTTTCTGTAAATCTTGCTTATCCGTATAGCGTCGTAATTCGAGTTCTTCTCCCTTTACTACTGGAAGAATGATATGCTTATTCTTACTCCATTTGTCTACAAACTCGTGCGTCTGTACTTCATCTGGTAGAGAATAATATAATAAAATCGTATCAGCTTGAATAAAGACCGGATGTTTCTCTAAGCTGTCCAATAGTGATAAGGAGTATTCCAATAACTTATCTTTGGTATAAGTTTTCTTTTTATTTGCAATGTAGCGTCGAAGTAAGCGTTTTTCTTCTTTTTCCATAGACTTCAGATTTTTTTGTTATAAGTAGTAATTAAAGAAGGCACACAAGGAATAGAATAGAAAAATTCATTGTGTGCCTTTATCTTTTATGGATTCCCTATAAAAGGAAATTATTATTTTTTGATTTCTGCTTCAGGAGCTTTGGGAAACGATTCTCCATTTTCCAAAACTTCAAGTGCCTTTTGTACTGTTGTATCTGTTTGGTTTGAATAAGTAATATATGCTTCCATTCCCAACATATTGTAAATGATGTTGCCATAAAGACTCTCTTCAAACAACTTCTTCGATTTATACATCAGAATATTACGGCGTTTCAATCCTTTTCCTTCTGCATATTCTGCAAATTTCTCAAGCAAGTTTTGCGTTTTTAGATAAGTTTCCATTTTCTGTGGCGTATCATATTCCTGAAGTTTGCTGCGATTTTTGTCGGTATAGTCGAGCGTGTATCGGACAATCAATCCACGTGTTGCAGCCATTCGGTAATAAGATGTCATTCCCGTAGTATCCTGTGGAACAAAGATATCCGGCATGATACCTCCACCTCCATAGACAGTACGTCCCAGACTTGTATGATATATTTCCTTGATGTTCTGCTTGATGCTGTCGGCCGAGAAGAATTCCCCATGTTCGTATCGTGTAATGATATCCATTTCATATTCAGCATCATTACCTTTTTCGTAAGGTTTCTGTATGCAACGTCCCGAAGGAGTATAATAACGTGCAATTGTCAGTCGGATAGCAGAACCGTCGCTAAATTCGATTGGTTGTTGAACCAGACCTTTACCAAAAGAACGGCGACCGATAATTGTACCACGGTCGTTATCTTGAATAGCTCCTGCAAAAATTTCACTTGCAGAGGCAGAGCCTTCATCCATCAGCACAATAAGCGGCATCGTCTGACTACTTCCTGTTCCATTTGATGTGTAATTTTCACGAGGAGATTTTCTACCTTCGGTATAGACAATCAGTTTGTTGTTTGGCAAAAATTCGTTTACCATTTGGATTGCTGCTGCCATATATCCTCCCGTATTTCCACGAAGGTCTATAATCATTCCTTTGCAGTTAGCTTGTGACAGTTTTGCCAGTGCAACAAGCAATTCCGGATAAGTTGTTTCGCCAAATTTATTAACTTTTACATATCCGAATTTATCATTAATCATGTATGCGGCATCAATACTCTTTACAGGAATATCTCCACGTATTACCGTAAAATGTAATAGCTCTTTTTCTCCCGGACGGTAAATACCCAGTTTTACTTTGCTTCCTTTTTCTCCTTTCAGGCGACGCATGGCTTCTGCATTGGTTACTATTTTACCAACGAAAGCAGAGTCATCTACTTCCACGATACGGTCGCCGGCCAGTAACCCTACTTTTTCTGACGGTCCACCCTGAATGACACTGTTGATATGAATTGTATCATCTTGTATAGTAAACTGGACTCCGATACCACTGAAACTTCCTTTCAGGTCTGAATTTACAGCCTCAAGATCTTTGGCCGGAATATAAGAAGAGTGGGGGTCCAGCTCTGCAAGAATCTGCGGCATGGCCTCCTCCACCAGATTAAACATATTGACAGTATCTACATATTGCTCGTCGATAATGTGCAACAAAGCATTCAACTTATTGGAAGATGTATTGATAATACCCAATTTGTTGCCGGAAAAATGATTTGTATAAAATGTTCCTATCAAGATACCTGCTACCAGACAAATAGCCATCAAGAAAGGCATCAATCGATTTTTATTGTTGCTCATATATCTTTATTCGTTAGGAGTTAAATAAACCAGTTCTATATTCGCACGTTTTAGGAGTCCCAGCCCGTCTTCCAGCCGATATTTTTCGGCAAAAACCACACGCTTTATGCCCGCCTGAATAATCAGTTTTGCACACTCTATGCAGGGAGATGCCGTGACATAAAGCGTGGCACCTTCGCTGCTATTGTTCGATCTTGCTATTTTGGTGATGGCATTGGCTTCTGCGTGGAGAACATAAGGCTTGGTTATGCCATGTTCATCTTCACAAACATTTTCAAATCCAGCAGGAGTACCATTGTATCCGTCGGAAATAATCATTTTATTTTTTACAATCAGCGCTCCCACTTTTCGCCGGTTGCAATAAGAGTTTTCTGCCCAGATAGTAGCCATTCGCATGTAGCGCTTATCGAGTATTTCTTGCTTGTTCTCTGTATTTTCCATATATATTAATGTCTAAATTGCATACAAGTAGTACGTTCATTCGGAGCAAGGCGCAACATTATGTTGTCACCTTGGTAGAATTGTACGTTCTTCAATCTATCTATAAATTCTTTATTCTTACCAGACAAGCTGACACTGCACTCTATTCGTGTAATTGTGATGGACCGGCTTTTAGGATCGGCTTGCCATTTTCCTGTATAAGTACCGTTTTCTATGCTGCCTTGCACCGTACCGTCTTCACCAAATGTTATACTAAATTTATTGATAACTTTCAAGTCCTCCGGTTTTGTATATGTTGGCTGTGCGTTGGCATTATAGTTGTTCCAGTCTATTCCTGTATAGTAATTTACCAGTTGCCACTGTCCGCTTACAAAGATCTCGTTGATGTCATCTTCCTGATTGCAGCCTGCAAACAAGAAAGGCAAGGCAAGCAATAATATACAGACTCCGTATGTTTTTAATTTTTGTTTCATCTTATACCATTTCGTTTTAATAAAGCATCAATCGTCGGCTCTTGTCCTCGGAAGCGTTTGTAGAGCACCATGGGATGTTCTGTTCCTCCCTTCGACAGAATATTGTCGCGGAAAGATTGTGCCACTGTTTGGTTGAAGATACCTTTTTCCTTGAAAACAGAGAATGCATCTGCATCAAGCACTTCAGCCCACTTGTAACTGTAATATCCAGCCGAATATCCTCCCGACATAATATGCCCGAATTGAACCGTCATACAAGTGTCTTCTATCTGAGGTAATAATTGCGTACGTTTCCACGCTTCGTGTTCATATTTACGAACGTCCCCTTCGAAGGTCTCTTTTCGGGTGTACCAAGCCATATCAAGCAGCCCGAAACTTATTTGTCGCAAGCATGCATAGGCAACATTGAAGTTGGATGCATCTATAATACGTTGCAATAATTCCTCTGGAATAGGTTCATTTGTCTGGTAGTGACGTGCAAATGTATTAAGAAAATCTTTTTCAATTGCAAAGTTTTCCATAATTTGCGATGGAAGCTCTACAAAATCCCAATAAACATTTGTTCCGCTCATACTTTTAAACCGAGTATTGGCAAATATGCCATGAAGTGCATGCCCGAATTCATGAAGAAAAGTATTGACTTCCGAGAATGTCAGCAGTGCTGGCTTGTCAGGCGTTGGTTTAGTAAAGTTCATGGTTACAGAAACATGAGGACGACTATTGGTGCCATCGGCTTCTATCCATTGTTCCTTGTAGCTTGTCATCCAGGCTCCCGAACGTTTGCCGGCACGAGGATGAAAGTCCGTATAAAGTACAGCCAGGTAACTACCGTCTTTATCGTATACTTCATACGCTTGCACATCCGGGTGATAAACCGGAATGTTTTTATTTTCCTTGAATGAGATGCCGTACAAGCGTGTTGCAAGTCCGAAAACTCCTTCTTTCACACGGCTAAGTTCGAAATAAGGGCGCAGTATTTCTTCATCGAAATTGAATTTCTCATTCTTCAGCTTTTCTGAGTAGTATGAGAAATCCCACGGCATCAGTTTGAAATCATCACCTTCCAACTTCCTGGCAAGAGCCTCCACTTCGGCTACCTCTTTGTGGGCAGTCGGAGTATATGCTTCTAAGAGCTGATTGAGTAGCCGGTATACATTGTCGCTGTTTTCTGCCATGCGTTTACGCAGTGCGTAGTCTGCATAATCCTTGAAACCGAGCAACTGGGCAAGTTGCATACGTAAGTTTACCAGTTGTTTTACAATTTCCTGATTATTCTGTTCATTATCGTGCATGCACTGCGTATTGTAAGCCATGTAAAGCTCCCGTCGCAAATTACGGTCATCACAATATTTCATAAAAGGTACATAGCTGGGTGCCTGTAAGGTGATAACCCATCCGGACTTGCCTTTCTCTTTAGCCGTATGTGCGGCTGCTTCTATGGCACTTTCCGGAAGCCCTTTCAATTGTTCTTCCGAGTTAAGTATGAGTTCGTAGTTATTCGTTTCCTTTAAATGATTTTGTGAAAAGCGAAGCGTCAGTGTACTCAGTTCCGTGCTGATTTTTCGGAATGTTGCTTTATCTTTTTTCGACAGGTTAGCACCATTGCGGACAAACCCATCGTAAGTTTTTTCCAGCAGTCGTCGTTCTTCGTCTGTAAGTTCCAGTGTATTTCTTTCATCGTAAACAGCCTTGATGCGCTTGAATAAATCTTCATTCAAGCTAATATTGTTGCTATGTTCAGAAAGTAAAGGCATCATTTTTTCAGCGATTGCTTCCAGCTCATCACATGTTTCAGCACTCATCAGGTTAAACATTACCGTAGTAACTCGTTCCAACAGTTCACCCGACTGCTCCAGTGCCAATATTGTATTGTCGAATGTTGGCTTTTCCGAGTTCGTAACAATAGCATTTATTTCTTCATCTTCCTGATTTATTCCTTCACGGATAGCCGGTTCGTAATGAGCCAGAGCTATTTTATTAAACGGAACGGTTCCATGAGGAGTATTATAAGGTTGTAAAAATGGATTTTCCATGAATAATTTCTTTTTGTTTTCTTTATAATGACTAAGCGCTTCCATGCTTGGTATTTCGATAACTCGGCGGCTTAAACGGATTATTCCTTCATTCTTTAGTTCGTTCAGTACTTTTGAAACATTTATCCGGGTATCGTCTATCTGTTCAGCAAGATCTTCCATGCGAATCTGAAGTTTCTTTTCTCCGGTAGGAGTGATACATCGTAAAAGCATAAAGTTTACGATTTTGTCCAGCGTATCACTGGCATGCGGACTTCTTAGCTTCCGGTAAATAGTTTGTGCCCGGTTACTCAGCATGTTCAGATAATTAAGCTGAAAAATCTCATACTTGTTAAGTTCCGATAAAATATAAGCCTTGTCGATAGTTACAGCATTTACATTTGTATGAGCATAATATGATGCCGTATATTGCGGATACATGCCAAATAACGAATAAGGCTCAATAATCTGCGGACTTTTTAATGTTTCATGGATTGTATAATGATATGTCTGGTCTGCCGACTCAGCGCGTGTTTCGCCTTGTAAAATGAAAATGATATTGTTGCAATAATCACCTTGTTTTACAATGCAACTTCCTGCTGTATACTTCTGAAAATGCAATCTAACTTTTTCCAGTATAGCAGTAAAGTCTTCCTTGCATAGTCCTTGAAACAGAGGAAGCAATAAAAGCTTATCGTACATAGTGCTCTGCATTGACATTTAACTTTATTAAGTTATATTTTAACGTACAAAAATAGCGAATATTTTGGATGTATTTTTGCCTTTTACCTTTTTTATCGTTTATTTCCGTCTGATAATGTTTGCTTGCTTTCTTGTAATATGGCTATTTTTGCATAACTTTGTGTTATATTTTATTTTTAAATAATATGGGAAGTTTGAATTTTCAAGAACTGATAAGTGCATTTATCGTATTGTTTGCTGTAATCGATATAATAGGTGCTGTACCGATTATTCTGGATTTAAAGCAAAAGGGACGTGCTGTAAATGCGGTACAAGCTACATTGGTAGCATCAGCTTTGTTACTGGGATTCTTTTTTGCCGGCGATATGATGCTGAAGCTGTTTCAGGTTGATATCGCTTCGTTTGCCGTAGCAGGTGCTTTTGTTATATTTCTGATGTCATTGGAGATGATTCTTGATATCGAGATATTTAAGAATACGGGACCGATAAAAGAAGCTACATTGGTGCCTTTGGTCTTTCCGTTGCTTGCAGGTGCCGGTTCGTTTACTACTTTACTGTCGCTTCGTGCAGAATATGCAACCATCAATATTGTGATAGCTTTATTGCTGAATATGGTGTGGGTGTACATTGTACTGAAGATGACCGACCGTATCGAACGTCTGTTGGGTAAAGGTGGTATTTATATCATCCGTAAATTCTTTGGAATTATTCTTCTTGCCATTTCCGCGCGTTTGTTTACAGCCAATCTGACATCGTTGATTGATCAGTTCCAACAGTTAAAATAATAAAATCAGGCACAGGGTTATGTAGGAGAGAGGACTACACTTGTGCCCGATTCTTTTTAGGGACAGAATTTATTATTTCCGTATTTCTCCGCTTCCGATACATAGATGAGCATCACTGTCGTAAATCACTCCAAACTGTCCGGGAGCGATACCTTGCACGCTATCTTTACTTTCGATATAACATGTTCCATTATCAAAGACAAGATTTCCTTTCTGAAAAGTATCGGTATGACGAATCTTAAAACGGATTTCCTGTTCTGTACCTGTGGTCCACGGATTGTCTGTAATGAAA
>HF993169.1 GCA_000436795.1 Bacteroides sp. CAG:1076 | reverse complement strand
ACCCTTAATCGTGTATTGGATGATAGTTGCGGATTTTAGGTATAATTGAATTCTAAACTTATGAAGCCAAAGTTCATGGAAGCTATAAGCGATGGTGATTTAATCACTATTCGCTTATATTTAGCTAACGAATTATTGCTAGATCCCAGAGGGAAAAGTTTTAATAAAATGCGCGCATACGCAGAAATGAACATTATGGACTTGTATGATGTTCATGATGGATCTGACTTCTCTGAAATTTCTTCTATTTGGAGTGAAGAACTTTTGTTTAATTTGCGAAATGATTTAGACTACAATTTTTCAAAAGAAAGACTTGATTTCTTTGAAAAAGTGGCTAAAATTGTATTAAGAGAAAAAGCACAATTAATGAAAAAAGAAAAACGAGTATTATCAGATGAAGAAAAACAAAAAGCTATCGATAGCGAAAATTCGGTTCTTGAAGAACCACTAAATGCTAAGAAATCATTTAAAGAAAGAATCAAACCATTCTTTAAGCGCACTATAAAGGAGAATATCATAACCCCTTATAAAGAAGGACTTGAAGAAATGGACTAAAAGGAAAAATATATGAAATCAAAGTTCAAAAAAGTAGTAGATGCAGGAGACTTGGTAAGTACTCGCCTATTTCTTGCAAACGAAATGTTGCTTGATCCAAGAGGAAAGAGCTTCATGGAAATGCGTTCTTATGCTGAAACTGTGTTCTCAAATTTGTATGATGTTCATGATGGCGGCTCTTTTGAAGAAAACATGGCTGCCTGGTCTGAAGATTTGCTATTTAAAGTCAAGAATGACCTTGACTTTAATTTCTCTCGCGAACGTCTTGATTTCTATTGTAATTTAGCAAAGGAAGTGTTAAAAGAGAAAGCTGCAAAGCTTGATGCTGAAGACTTGAAGTTGGCTCAACGTCAATCAAATGCTTCTACGAATCAGGAAGAATATATTTATCCATACGATTCAAAGAAGAAGATTCACGCAGGTATCACAATTGGTGGTGCGGCACTTACAGTAGCAGGATTATTCATTGAAAAGGCAGCTGTAGCTTATGCGGTATCATCTTTAGGTATCATCGGTATGGCAGTTGGCGGTTATTTACTCTATAACGATAGAAAAAAATGAGTTTGTGGAAGAATAGGGGTGAAGAATTTAAGGGAAAAAGCTTAACCCCAAAAAGTGAAAATCAATTAGTGGAGGAGGCAATTCCTGCTCCACAGCAGCAAATACAACCCGTAGATGAACAAAAGCCTGTACGTATGCCATACAAAGAGATAGCTCGTACAGAATCTTCTACCGACATTAAAGGATATGAGATTAACGCAAGTCAGGCGTTGTCACTTGTTGATGATGTGGTATTAAAAAACTATCTTACAAGATTGTCAAACTTGGAGATAGTATCTTTGGATAGTGATATATCATTAAATGATACAATCATCTTTAAAGTAAATAAGATGGTGTATGAAAAAGATGAATATGCTACAGATAAGTTCATAAGCATTGTAAGCGCAATGACCTACACAAAGGGCTCTGTGTTTATGATAGTTGATGGGCATAAGGATCATACGGATTTCTATCTTGGTGTAAAATGTGAAGATTCTGAAAGAACGGCAAGTTCTGTAGCGGAAACTTTTACGAACGCTATGATAGGGCAATTTCCTGGTGCTCAAATTTCTGATTTGTCAATCAAAAGACCAGGTGCAGATCGCTCAGAACAGGAACACTTGATTCATAAAATGACTGAGGCAACTACCATAAGTATGTGCTCAGGTATTCCTGCACAGAAAAATAGCAAAGGAGAATACACAAACGCCACATTCATTCAAGGAATTGAAAAGTTTGCTATTGCGATGCAAGGCAAAGAATATACTGCTGTTATTTTGGCATCAAGTATAAGCCAAGACAAAGTTACGGATATACGTTTTCAATATGAAACCATCAGCAGTGCTTTGTCTATATACGAGTCACAGCAACTGAACTTAACAAGTAACGAATCCTTGTCAACATCAATTTCTAATACGATTGGCGAATCCATCACTCATGGGCTTAGCCATACGGAGGGCACGTCATCCAGTCATACACATACCACTTCACATACAACTGGAAGTTCTGATAGTCATACAAGTGGTATATCAGATACAAAAGGCAGAAATAGATCTGGAGGTATTTCGTTTATTCTTTCTGCTAATGCAGGCACAAGCAAGTCAAAAACGAAAAGTGAATCCGACACCCATTCTACCAACCAAAGCGACACATCTTCAGATAGTTTCACAAAGGGAAGTAGTCAAAGCGATACTAGATCAAAATCTCAAACAAAGAACACTAGCAATACTTTTAGTGAAAGCAACACTCAGGGAACATCCCGTTCATTGACTGTTAATGTAAAGGATAAGCACATCCAGGAAATCCTTAAAAAGATTGACAAACAATTAGAGCGTATATCTGTGTGTGAAAGTAGCGGACTTTGGGCTGTAAATGCATACTTCTTGTCTTATGAAACAGATCGTGCAATAGCTGAAACTGGAGCAACAATTTTCCGTTCGATAATACAGGGTGAACAATCAGGCGTAGAGTTCTCTGCAATAAATACATGGTATAATGACAATCCGTCATATTTATCGTTGAGCAAATATGTGTGTGGACTTACACACCCACAGTTTGTCTATCATAATTCTATATCAGAACAATCTATGGTGCTCACACCTACTACAATGCTTAGTAGTAAAGAGGTGGCAATTATGATAGGGCTTCCTCGAAAAAGTGTACCTGGTTTTCCTGTGGTAGAACATGTAACATTGGGTAAAGAGGTCGTAAGGTTGAGTAACTACGAGAATCGTAAATCATTTGAACTTGGTTGTATCTTTGATCAAGGTATTGACATGCCCAATAATAAGGTTCATCTCGATGTTAAAAGTCTGACACAGCATGTATTTGTTACAGGTTCTACTGGATGTGGAAAAAGTGAAACTGTTTACAAATTAATAGATAGTGTTAGAAAAGCAAACACTAAGTTCTTGATTATTGAACCAGCCAAGGGAGAATATAAAAATGTGTTTGGTACTGAGCATATTTTTGGAACAAACCCTCTTATATCAAATTTGTTAAGAATTAATCCATTTAGGTTTACCAAGGGGGTTCATGTTCTTGAACATGCAGATAGGTTAATAGAAATATTTAATGTTTGCTGGCCAATGTATGCGGCTATGCCTGCTGTGCTTAAGGAAGCAGTACTCAATTCATATGAAGATTGCGGTTGGGATTTAATAAAGTCTAAGAATAAATATTCAGAAGAAATTTTTCCAACATTCTCGGATTTAATTTGGGAGTTAGAAACGGTAATTGAAGCATCGTCATATTCTGAAGAGGTTAAAAGCAACTACAAAGGCTCTTTAGTTACTCGCGTTAAATCATTAGCCAATGGTATTAATGGTGAAATTTTCTCAGGAAAAGAAATTGGTGATGATATTTTGTTTGATGAAAATGTAATCGTTGACCTTAGCAGAATTGGTTCTCAGGAAACTAAAGCTCTTATCATGGGAGTTCTAATTATGCGTCTTAACGAATACAGAGCCAACAGCGGAATCGAAGCTAACAGCGAACTGCGTCATGTTACAATTCTGGAAGAAGCTCATAACATTCTCAAACGCTGTTCTCAAGAACAAAGTATGGAAGGTAGTAATGTTGCAGGAAAATCTGTTGAGATGATTTCAAATGCTATTGCAGAAATGAGAACTTATGGCGAAGGGTTCATAATTGTTGACCAATCTCCTGGTGCTGTTGATATTTCTGCAATACGGAATACGAACACTAAGATTATCATGAGATTACCAGAAGAATCCGATAGAAAGATATCTGGAAAGTCTGCTGCAATGAAGGATAACCAAATTGATGAAATAGCTAAACTGCCTACAGGTGTTGCTGTCGTTTACCAAAATGATTGGGAAGAGCCCGTCCTTTGTCACATAAACATGTATAAAGGTGAAAGACTTAAATATGTGTTTATGGAAGACGTTGAGGAACCAACTAATGAACAACCTGTCATTAGGGAAATACTCAGATTTATGATGAAAGAAAAGGTTGAACAGCCACAATTTGATGTTAAAGAGTCTATTTCAAAGATAAAAAATGGTATCTCTTCAACTAATCTTCCAACGTATGTAAAACTTAACATATTTGCAGCAATACAAGAATTTGAGGAGACTGGTACTGCCAGCATTTGGAAGAACAAAGAATACGAGAAATTCTCTTGGGTTATCTCTGGAATCTTTGGAACCAAGCAAGAAATTCTCAAACTTACAAAACAAGTCAGAGATTTCGATGAACTTACAGATGGGTTAAAAAAGATTATCAATGAAAAGGTTGAATCAATCCCTTCAGAATTGGAGTTGTCTTTATGTCAGAGTCTGATGCGTGATTATTCTATTGGCGATGAAAATCGACTAAAGATATACAATGCTTGGCTACAAAAAACAAAGAAAAAACTAATGTAAAATATTTCCTCCCTCTGAAAAAAGAGGGAGGCTAATTAAAAACACTATGTTAGGATTAGAAGCACTTACACAAGAAGTAAGCAGTTCTACATTGTTAGAACAAGCAAATTCTTTATCTGAAATATCAGAGGCGGAATTGAACTCTCCTATCGAATTAGATTCAAAAGAACATATACAGGGGCTGCAAGGGCAAGAAATTACTTCTTTAGGCGAACTTAATAATCCAATTGAGGGTAAGGAGCCTTCTGAAAAAACAGGTTTGTCTTTGGAGGAAAAGGTTCTTTTACAAGATGAAACTGGATGGTCTGATGAAATCATAGATGCAATCAAAACTCCAGAAGAAGCAGATGTTTATAAAGACGCAGGATTGAAAGACGTTAATGGAAATTTAGAACGTACTGATATTGATTGGAATGCAAAAATTCCACAAGACAAAATTAATCGAATGCGTTCTTTGTATGGTGATGAAGTTGCAGATCGATGGAGTGGTAAAACCAATATGGACTTGATAAAAGAAGGTAAAGCTCCATATGGCCCTGACGGAGAAAGAATAAATTTACATCATATCGGTCAAAAGCCAGATAGTCCTCTCGCTGAGTTGACAGACACTGAGCATAAAACTAATGATGGTATTTTGCATGATAAGACAAAAACCTCAGAAATAGAGCGTCCAGTGTTTAGAAAAGAGCGTGAAGCGTATTGGCGAAATAGATATAACGAATTAAATAGAAATTAATTATGGCTACATTTTTACTGACTGCTAAAACTAATATGTTCCTTAATCAAGGAAACGTCATTACTAAAGGCTCAGTATTTGAAGTAAGTGTCAATAAGTTTGGTGTTAACGAGTCAAATGTATTGATGAATTCAGAAAGCAGAGCAAGTATTATGCGTCAACTTGCCTACAAAGACGTCGACCTTGTTGCCAATAGAAAGGAATACTTCCTTAATAGAGGCTATTTTCAAGTTGAAGAAAGACGAAACGTATTAGCAAATGGGCACTTTTGATTTTTTTACATCAGAAATACATAATATCATATCTCCTTTATTAGAGGAACATCAAGATCTGTCCTATATTAATGAAGGGGACATGAGACATGGCTGTATTTCTATTGTTGAGCAATTTAAAGAAATGGGGTTGTTTGAAGAATACGCAGATTCTGGACTTGAAGATAGAATGCGAATAGCAACATCCTTTTATAATGAAGTAAGCAAAACAATGGGAATTGGTACTGAGTTTGGTTTCGTACCTATGCCATATTCTATGCAAGGTGGTTATGACCCATCGACAAACTCTATCGAACTCAATATTAACAGCCTTGAAAATCCAGATTGTTCTGGTTTATTTAATACTATTCTTCATGAATCAAGGCATGCGTTTCAACATCGCTCCGTGCAGAATCCCGATTCGGTTTCTGTTGATAACAATACAATCGATATATGGCGACAAAATTTTGAGAACTATATATCTCCATGGTTGGATTATGAAGCATACCGTGAGCAACCCGTTGAAGCAGATGCTTTTGATTTTGCAGACAATATGGTCCCAGAGAATAATGAAGGACAAATGCTTGCACAAGTGGAAGAAGAGCAAGGAGTTAAAAATAAAGAGCAATTTCTTAATAATGAACTCGTAGATCAACCAATCGTATGATAGAAGATAAACAAATTTTGGATATTCTTATAAAAGAAGGTTATCCTGAGTTTATGCGTGAGAAGACTATTATAAAGATTAAAAATTTTAGTGAGCAAGTTTCTTCAGCATTCAAACAGTGGATAATAGATAACAATGAGCCGGACATCACAATTGAGGGGTATTCATACAAATATTTAGTAAATTCAATGAAAATGCAACCTGTTGGAGCATTCATTACACTTGATTGGCTAATTAGAGATCCAGTTAAAGCAAAGTGTGCTTTAAAGCAAGGAGTTAAATGATATTCTTGTAATATTATATTGATGGTTTATGTAAAAGACAACATTTTGAGACTTCCGACTTTGGAGGAACTTGAGAACCTGTAAGCTTGTTTTTGTATGGCAGAACACTTTCTGTCGTACAAAAACACAACTTGCTCTGTTCGTTTGAACAGAGAATCCACTTAAAGTGGATTGTGGCTCTATGCCCATTTATAGCTATAAATAGAGTCGTATTTGCCTGATGAAAAATGTAAATATCAGTTTGTTTGTGACAAACCTGTATGCAGAGTTGAATATCGCGTGAATGGAGTGCCTGATATTTAGTTATTTACCGAAATTTAAATATTCAATATTGAAAGTTTTATGCTGTATTGAACTATGGCATCCTGATTTACAGATATTACATATCAATCTGTATCATATAATAGTATGCAGATTGTTATAGTAAAGTTGTATGCGCTGCTTAATAAATACTGTAATATATTGATAATCAGCGTATGTATAAATGAGTTCTGTTGTGATATTGCAATAGTGTAATACCCTGATAACATAATAACACAACAACATAATGCCCTAATAACATAACATTGCAATAACATAGTAACATAACAACATACTACCCTAATAACATAACATTGCAATAATATAATAATACAACAACATACTACCCTAATAACATAACATTGCAATAACATGACAACACAACAACATAATACCCTGACAACATAATATTGCAATAACATGATAACACAACAACATAATACCCTGACAACATAATATTGCAATA
>HF993168.1 GCA_000436795.1 Bacteroides sp. CAG:1076 | reverse complement strand
TATAATTGTTAAATATATTCAAGTTTTTATTATAGTTCATCCGGATTTTCCGGTGTCCAGTAGTCGAGGTGTTCCTTGAAGACAGTGACCTGTGCGTATGCACCCGAACCCCAGAAGTAAGATGTATTCATGGCAGGACACCAGTCGCGCTTGCCTACGCCCTGGAACATCAGGCTCAGTGAAAGACCTTTCCACGAGATTGATCCGTTGATGGTGTACTGGTAACGCGGAGTCGTATTACCGATGACGGTCATATCACCCATATCGCCTACGGTATTGGTACCGTTGTTGATCTTGTTATCTCCATTCAGGTCGACATACTTCACGTCACCCGGCATCCATTTCTGTCCGCTCAGGTAAGACAAATCGTAAGTAGAGTTATACGCATCGGCTTCTTCCTGCGTCTGGATCAGACCGGAAGCACGGTATCCCCAGATTTCACCGACTTTCTTTCCTTTGTACCAATTTTCTGAAGGATCAGAACCATCACCTTCGTAAGAAGTAACCTCGGAAGTAGCATCAGAAAGCGAACCGCCGATAGAGTAATCGATATCCTTGCCGATCTTTCCTCTCCACTGCAGGGTAAGTTCCCAACCACGGTTACGCATCTCGGCGTTGTTGGTTTCGGGAGCTACAGCACCGAAGAAGTCTGCCAGAGCCACCGAAGGGCCTAACATATCGCGTGTATCGCGCTGGAACACATCGAACGATCCGGTCAGGGCATTGCCGAAGAAACCGAAGTCGATACCGATATTCTTATGTTCTACCTTTTCCCAAGTCGTATTGGAGTCGACTACCGAACCCGGACTCAGATAACCCTCACGTCCGTTCTGGAAATACCAGTTGCCGAGAGAAGTCGGGTCCATGGTAGAAGCGAATGTATAGTAAGCGGCACCAGTCTGGTTACCCAGCAGACCCCAAGACACACGCAACTTCAGGTTAGACAGTACATCCAGTGTCTTCTCCATGAACGATTCATGCGTAATGTTCCATCCCAGAGAAACAGACGGGAAGAATCCCCAGCGGTTTCCTTTGGCAAAGCGGGAAGAACCGTCGTAACGTCCGTTTACTTCCACCAGATAACGTCCCATGAAATCGTAGTTGATACGTCCGAAATAACCGCGGGTAGCCCATGCGTAGCGTGTATCTTTCACGGTACGGTCGCCGTTTGCCATTTCAAGGCTCGGATTGCTGGTTGAAAGGATATCCGTTACAGAATCGTACAGATATTTATATTTATAATATTCTTCCTGATAACCCAGCATCACGGTAAAGTTATGCTTGTCGGCAAGGGAGAATGAATAGTTGGTATACAGGTTGACCGACTGATACTGGTTGTTCATGTCGTAGCGGGTATACGAGTTGCTTGCACCGTCGGCAATCTCCGTACGTGTACCGATATCGTATGCATCGCCCGAAGCATTCGGAATCTGCGGAAGCACCTTCAGCGCCCAGTAATCGCGCGTATTATAACGGTAAGTATAATCGAAGAAGATGTGCCAGTCCTTCAGCGGCTCCAGTTCCAGACCGCCTGTCATGGTCAGGTTGTTGTTCTCCGTATTGGTATTAGTACCGCTCTGCAAGTACGGAATCATAGACAATTCAGTAAAGTTACCGTTCGGATCGACTACGCTCACCGTCGGACGGAAACGTGCCAGCGAGTGATAGAAACCTTCGCTCAGCGCACCTGTACCAAACGGAGTTTCATTGCTTGAGTTCATGTATTTGGTATTCACCTTCAGCTTCAGCCAGTCGGTCACCTTCGACGTAACATTGGTACTGAAGTTGAAACGCTTATAACCGATATCGGCATAACGCAACAGCCCGTCTTCCTTGTACATACCACCCGAGATGTAGTACTGTGCCTTTTCGCCACCGCCGCTCACACTGACGTTGTGGTTCTGCTTGAAAGCCACATCCTTATAATGAAGATCGAAATAATCGGTATTACCCAGACCTTTGGCACTGTTTTCGAAAGCAGCCACCATCGACTGTCCGGGAGTCAGTTCTGCCCACGGATCGAGTCCGGTAGGATCGTTGATATACTGCTGCAACTGTGCCAGCTTCTCGTCGCTGTACTGTTTCACCATGCCGGCGTTTTCGCAAGCCTTGTTGAAATAAGTAGCAAACTCGTATGAATTAGCCATCTCCGGCAACGACATCGGAGAAGTCCAGCCCAAGGTAGCCTGATAGCTGACACGTGCCTTGCCTTCCTTACCTTTCTTGGTAGTGACCAGAATCACACCGTAAGCCGCACGCGCACCATAGATAGAAGAAGCAGCGGCATCCTTCAGAACGGAGATGTTTTCAATATCATTCGGGTTAACATCGGCAAGATCCATTTCCACCCCGTCGACCAGCACATAAGGAGCGGCATCTCCCGACAGGTTTCCCTGACCACGCAACTGCAATGAAGAAGTAGCACCCGGACGACCGGCATTGGTATTGTCGATATACAAGCCCGGAACCATACCCTGCAAACTCTGAGTAGCGTTTGCCAGCGGACGCTGTTCCAATGTTTCACCTTCTACGGTAGCCACGGAACCAGTCAGGTTGACTTTCTTCTGCACGCCGTAACCTACCACGACAACTTCATCCAAGACCTGATTGTCCTCCTTCAGCGTAATGTTAAGAATTTTCCCTGGAGTCACCTGTACTTCCTGAGTCTGATAACCCATATACGAAATTACAATGACAGCATTTTTTGCTACGCTTAGCGTAAAATTACCATCGAGATCAGTAATGACACCATTCGTCGAATTTCCCTTTTCTACCACTGATGCACCAATAACAGGGAACCCTGTAGCATCATACACAATACCTTTCGCTTCTACTTTCTGCTGGACGGCATTCATAGTACCACTCTCTACCACCATTCCCTCAGCATTCGCTATCTGCGGACAGCCTATCCATGCAGCGACTCCCAAAAGCGACACCTGCTTCACGAAGTCCTTACTTAAAAAGAATAGATTCATAAAATATTTAATAATTAACTCCAGTTTTTAAAAAAATTGCGCAAATATAGGAATAAATACCGAGAATGTAAGATTTATTTATTATTTTTGTAGAATGAATTAAAAATAGAACAGATTTACTATGAAAAAGAATCCAGTAAAAAGATGGACGATTTGCCTTCTTATGGCAGGAGGATTAATGGCCTGCGCGCCACAGGAAACCAAGCTGGGAAACCTGAATGTCATCCCATTACCACAGGAAATAATGGAAGACACAACAGCAAAACCTTTTGTGATCAATTCTTCTACAACCATCGTCTACGAGGAGGGAAATGAAAAACTGGCAAGTACTGCCCGTCTTCTGGCTGACTATATTCAGGAGGTAACGGGTACGAAAGTCAAGACAGGTACAGAAGCAGGCAAAAACTGCATTATCCTGAAAGTCGATCCGTCTATCACCCACAAAGAGGGATACGACCTGCATATCACAGCCGATGAAGTTACCGTAACGGGAGCTACGGAAGCTGGTGTGTTCTACGGCTGCCAGACCATCCACAAGGCACTGCCCATTACAGAAGGCAAGGCACTGGCTTCGCTGCCTGCCGGAGAGGTGAAAGACTTCCCGCAGTATAACTACCGTGGATTCATGATCGATGTAGGCCGTCATTTCTTCCCGAAGGAATATCTGAAGAAACTGATTGACGTCATGGCACTGCACAACATCAATTACTTCCACTGGCATCTGACCGAAGATCAGGGCTGGCGTATCGAAATCAAGAAATATCCCAAACTGACAGAAATAGGTTCTTACCGCAAGGAAACAATTACAGCACCGGGCTCGGGTAAATTCGACGGCACACCGGTAAGCGGTTACTATACACAGGAGGACGCCAAGGAAATCGTAGCTTATGCAGCCGAACGTTTCATCACAGTCATTCCTGAAATAGACATGCCGGGACACATGCTGGCTGCGCTGGCTTCGTATCCGGAACTGGGATGTACGGGTGGACCGTATGAAACAGCTACCAAATTCGGTGTGTTCAAGGAAGTGCTGTGCGGCGGAAATCCCAAGACATTGCAGTTTGCCAAGGACGTGGTAAACGAACTGATGGATATCTTCCCGGATGCTCCTTATATTCACATCGGAGGCGATGAATGTCCGAAAGCAGAATGGAAGAAGTGTCCGAAGTGTCAGGCTAAGATCAAGGAACTGGGACTGCGTGACACGAAGGAGCACAGCAAGGAGAACCAGCTTCAGGTGTACTTCATGAACGAAGTGGAAAAGGAAATCGCCAAACGAGGCAAGAAGATGCTGGCATGGGACGAAATTCTGGAAGGCAACCCGAATCCGGAAACAACAACCGTCATGGCTTGGACGAGCATAAAGGCTTCCATCAAGGCTGCACAGTTGGGACATCCTACCATCGTCTGCCCTATCAGTCACCTGTACTTCAGCAATCCGGGTTACAACCGTCTGAAGGGAGTGAGCAGCGTAGAACGTGTATACAACTTTGAGCCTCAGTCTGACAAGCTGACTCCGGAAGAGAAGAAAAACATTATCGGGGTACAGGGATGTATCTGGACCGAATGGACAAAAGACAGCCTGAAGATGGAATGGCAGATGATGCCGCGTATCGCAGCACTGAGTGAGTTGCAGTGGAGCAATCCGGCCAAGAAGGACTTGAACGGATTCCTGAAACGCCTCCGCCACCAACTGGACTTGTATGAACTGTACGGATGCAATTACAAAAAGGATATAGAAGATGTTACGATAGACGTTGAGCCTAAAGGTGAAGGCGGAACTGCCGTAATCAAGCTGAATACGTTCGACAATGCACCGGTTTACTACACGCTGGACGGTTCGGAACCATCGGCTGCATCGCAACAGTATACTCAGCCGTTTACGGTGAATAAGACTACGACCATCAAGGCGAAGGCTATCCGCAACGGCCGCGAAAGCAACGTAACCGAAGAAACGCTGACATACAACCTGGCTACCATGCATCCGATTACCCTGAAATGTGAACCGGATGAAAAGTTCACTTACAAGGGAGCAAACCTGCTGGTAGACGGTATGACGGGAGATGACAACTACCGTTCGGGACGTTACATCGGCATTTACGGTCAGGATTTCGATGCGACCATCGACTTGCAGGAACCGAAAGAAATCTCTTCTGTTGCGCTCGGTACTTATCTGGTTCCGGGTGATTATATCTTCGGTCTGACCGGACTGGAAGTTTATGGTTCTGAAGACGGCAAGGCTTACACCAAGATTGCTTCGAAGGCTATCCCTACACTGGAGGAAGGCAGTAAGAATAATGTACTGAAACGTGATACTATCAGCTTCGACAAGACGAAGGCACGCTATGTACACATCATCGGAAAGAATACTCCGGTACTTCCGAAGTGGCATCCGGGTGCAGGCAAACAGACTTACCTGTTCCTCGATGAAATTGCTATCAACTAAGCGCCTAACGGGACAACTTATAATCCATAAGTTATAACAAAAAATCTCCTGCTTTAGCTTATCCTGATGGATAAAGCGGAAAGCAGGAGATTTTTTTTGTGTTCAGGCCTTCACCTGTCAGAGATTCACCGTCCTGTGCTATCCCGGCAGCAGGACACTCCTTATTTATTTATACTTCTGTACACGTTCGTCGTTGATTACACCCTTCCAGTTCATACCGAACGCAAAATCGTAGGCATGACCTTCAGAATCGACGTAAGGAATCATATCGCGCGGAACATCTTCTTGCTGTTTTTCCACCGTTTCCATGTTTATCGGAAGCTGACAAGGCAGCAAGCCAGAAGGTTCGGCCTTACCGCTCACGATATCGAGAAACGCCTCGTTGCTTGTTCCAAAACTCATAATGATGGCATCGGCAGCCTTTTCAAATTCTCCCATCACCATCGGACGAGTAGCTGTCAGCGCCACGATGACCGGCTTGTCGTGCATCTGTTTACGCGTGTTCAGTACCAGTAACAAATCATCTTTGTTGGCCGTCTTCACCGTCTTACCCTTATAACTGCGGTTGGTAAAAGATTCTTTCACATCACCTCCGGCAATGCTGACAGCCCTTGCCTCCGTCGCGGTATAGTCATTGTATTGCAAACTGATAGGCACATATCCATTGCCTCCCTTCTTGCAATCGTTCACATCGTATCCCGTTCCGGTAATCGGACCCAGAATAAAGACAAGCGCAAAATCAGCCTCTTCGGGCGTATCGACCACCTGATAATACTTTCTCACCAAGTCGAGATTGATCGGATAATCGTAATAATCCTTTGTAACATTTCCGAAGAACTCAACATACGAAGGGAAATGACGCTTCGGAACGTACACCTTCTTCTTCGCATCCTTGACAGGCAATACATGCTGCTTGTTCTTCAGCATAACCAGCGACTTTACCTGAGCTTCATATCCCTGACGCATAAAGTCTTTGTTGCCTACTATTTCTTTCGTCTTCTCGACATCCAGATAAGGATTTTCGAACAGGCCGGTACGGAACATCGGCATCAGCAACCGGCGGGCTGACTCGCGGATACGTTTTTCCCACGCTTCCTTACCAAACTCTTCTACTCCTTTCTGAAAAGCTTCCAGCACAGGTCCCTTATCGTTATTTCCACCAAACTGATCGACACCCGCTTTCAGAATCAGGTAATGACGGTCGACTACAGACAGCGTTTCCACTCCCCAGCACATACCGCCGAAACCGCCAACCGACTTATTATCATTTGTCACTCCCCAGTCGGTACAGACAATGCCGTCGTACCCATACTTGTCGCGCAACAAATCGGTAATGATATACTTGCTGAAGTTATTGCCCACATTATTGCCCGACGGATCGATGCCATACGAAATGGTATAATACGGCATGACTGCTCCCGCACAATGAGTCGGTCCGTCGAGTTTGAAAGCACCTTCCGTAAAAGGAAGAAGATGTGTTTTCAGGTTATTTCCCGGATAAACACTATACTTGCCAAAGTTATAATGCGCATCGCGTCCTCCCTCTTCCGGACCTCCACTCGGCCAGTGTTTCACCATGGTTACCACACTTTCATAGCCCCATCCATCGGCAATCTCAGCTTCCCCTTCGGAAGTCTGGAAGCCATCGATGTAAGCCCTTCCCAAATCGGTTGTCAGCTTCGGATCGCCGCCAAAGGTCCCCGTGAAGCGCATCCAGCGTGGCTCGGAAGCCAGATCGACCTGTGGAGAAAGCGCCGTGGTAATACCCAGCGCACGATATTCCTTCGCCGCTATTTTACCAAAGTTCTTTACCAGTTCCGGACTAAAGGTAGCCGCCAGTCCCAGTGAAGTAGGCCATTGTGAGATTTCTCCTCCAGACCCATAGTTATATTCGGCAGTTGCAGTCGTTTCATGTCGCGGGTCCGAACTGTTGTTGGCCGGTATGCCGTGTCCCAGACCTTCCACATACGCCTGTACATTGTTGCTCCACTCGGCAGCAACGGCCGGACTTTCCACCTTGGTTATCAGCACCGCACGCAGATTATCATCTTTCAGAAATTTCTTCTGCGCATCACTCAGATCGGAAGCCTTCGCCCCGCTCTCGGCAAAAGGCTTTCCGTTGTAGGTAGAAGGCCCGTACCCATCTTGAAGGCTCGGTATCTGCTGATGGGCACTATACAGCATCAGACCGGCAATTTCCTCATCCGACAACTGAGCAGCCAGGTCGCGTGCCCGCTCCTCAAAGCCCAATCTCCAGTCCTCGTACTTATCCAGCTTACCGTTACGGTTCAGGTCCTTAAACGCATAGCCGTTAGCTTCTATCAGCTTTATCCCCGACTGAGGAGCATATCCCAATGTAGCTCCCCCCTCTTGTTTTACCAGTGTGTAAATACCCTTAGACTCTTCCTGCCACTTCTGTGCACTGGAACAGCCGGACAAAGCCAAAGCAATCACTCCTGCCGAAAGAACGGCATAAGTCATGCGATTCCGCATTTTTTTCATAGTATTCGTTATTTATTTAAAAAGTTCAGGCAACAGATGATTCAAGTATTTGCGCCAGTTACGCCACTCGTGTCCGCCGTCGGTTTCCATATATTCATATTTATAGCCGTGACTATCGAGCAGCTCCCGATACTTCACATTATCCTGGAACAGGAAGTCACCGTTTCCGATGCCGATGAAATACAACTTCGGAGCATCGGAGAACTGCTTGGCAAGTTTCTCTTCCAGATTTTCGTAGATATACGTATTCTCTCCCTTCGCCTGACGGTTGATGGCAGCCGAGAACAGACCTACATAACCAAACAGATCGGGATAGTTGGCAGAGATATAAAGCGAATGGAATCCTCCCATCGACAATCCGGCAATTGCCCGGTGAGCCTTGTCGTTAATTGTACGATAATGACTCTCCACATAACTCATAATATCGGGGAAAGCTTTTTCGAAAGAACCTTCCATCGTCTTGGGATTGGAGAAAGACGGCTTATACATGCTGTTGGGATATTCACCCGGCACAGCTTCCTGAGCTCCGTTACCATTCGGCATGACCACAATCATGGGTTCAGCCTTTCCTTGTGCAATCAGATTATCGAGTATCTGGACAGCCCGTCCCAGTTCGCTCCACGCATTTTCATCGCCTCCGGCACCATGCAGCAGATACAATACCGGATATTGCTTATTGCCGTCTTCATAGCCGGCAGGTGTATAGACCGTCATACGGCGGCGCTCCATGCCCAAGGTAGGACTGGGATACCACACCTTCGAAACGGTTCCGTGAGGAACTTCACGCACCAGATAGTTCTGCGAAAGTTCTCCGTCGACCAGAAAATAATTGGTATAGGTTGCAATGTCACGAATCATATACACATTACTTGGATCGAGCATACGTACTCCGTCCACATAAAAGCAGTACGTATGGAGTTCCGGCGACGGTGTCGAAGTAGTATAGGTCCAAACGCCGTCTTCACCTTTTACCATCGGAATCTGCCCGGGAGCCTCCATCATCCCCAATGATGTCTGCCGTTTAGTCTTTTCAAAGAAATCAGCCTCAACCAGCACTTCCTTTGCATTTGGAGCCAGCAACTTAAAAGTGACTGTCTGATTCTTTACCTCCGGAGAAACGATATCTCCGGTATTTACCGCTACAGTTTCCTGAGCCCATGCGGAAAGTGAAATCAAGCACCCTGCCGCAAAACTTAATAATGTTTTCATAAGTATTATTTCATTTTAGAGAATTACTCTATCTATCTTTTGTTTTTCAAAATTACAATTTTCTTTTATCCAATGTTACACATCCAGAAACATCTCTTTAAGGTATTATACAAAAATCAGATAAATCCGTTAATATTACTCCATATCTGAAGATATAAGCCCCAACATTTAAAAATCTATCAGCTAAAAACATAATAAGAGTTCCATTTTTAAAATAATTGCCTTAATTTCCATAGAAATTTTGATTAGAGATTCTCGGTGTAATTGTATCTTTGCACAGACCAACACACTAATATAATGAAAAAACTATTATTATCTCTATATATGCTCTCGTTGTGCTACTTGCCTTCAAATGCACAAACAGAAAATATGGACTATTATTTCTATAAAGTTGATTCTATTCTGAAATACAAAGACAGCTTTAAAAAGAATTTAGACAACGAGATCCTGAATTTTAAGGCTAAACTCAAGCATGGACAATATCCCGAAGACATTTACCCAATCAACCGCCTGCTATACGAGGCCTACAAGACCTATATCAGTGATTCCGCTTTAGTCTATTTAAACAAGAACATCGAACTTGCACATAAAATGCGACGGACAGACTGGCTGCAAGAATCCCTCATCGAAAAATCGTACATTTATGCAGCAACCGGCATGCTGAATGCAGCAGACACATGCTTGCAACAAGCGGGGCGTTACCCCATGGACAGATCGACCAAATTAAAATATTA
Source organism: Bacteroides sp. CAG:1076 (assembly GCA_000436795.1). Classification (GTDB taxonomy): domain Bacteria; phylum Bacteroidota; class Bacteroidia; order Bacteroidales; family Bacteroidaceae; genus Phocaeicola. Next base: position 20,475 of record HF993168.1, on the reverse strand, counting down.
TACACAAAAGATATACAATCTGTCCCATCAGGAAGAACTCTACAACAATAATTGTGAAAACAAAATCTCTCAGAACTGTGATTCTATATTGGCACTCGACTCCTTACCAGACAGTCCCTATCATATTTGGGCTAATTTTTACAAACTCAAGACCAACAACGAACTCATACCACAAACAATTTCAATGCTCAGAAAGAAGATTGCCCAATTAAACGATTCTGACCCGTGGTACCCCCACTTTACCTTTGCGCTAAGTTACCTCCTAATAAAGACACACTCTAAAGAATGCATCAAATATTTAGCCCTATCAGCTATCACCGACATAAAGAATGTAAACCGTGACAGCCCTTCAATCATGATATTAACACAAGAAGCCTATAAGCTAAACAAATTCGCATATGCTTATAACTACATTCACTATGTTGTAGACAGTCAGGAAGAATATCCCAGCCGGACAAGAACAAACAACTTCATGATTGCCTTACAAAACACGGTAGATAAAATGCGACAGTTATCGAAAGCTAAAGAACAAGCCAATCAAAAATACACTATTGCCCTTGTCTGCTTTTTCATTATTTTATGTATCAGCAGTGCTTACATCTATATCCTTCTCCGAAAACAAACTCATTCAAAAAGAGAACTGCAAAAAAAGAATGAAGAACTTGATAAAAATGTAGAACAAATGAAGCATCTTTACGATACTTTAGCTATCAGTAATCAGGACTTACAAAAAGCGAACAAGAAAATGGGGATTATTACAGAACAGATGTTAGAAGCAAATTATATCAAAGAAACATACATAGGTACGCTATTTACCATTTGCTCCAGTTACATAACCAAAATTCAAGACATCCGTAAGGCAACATACCGAAAACTACAAACCAAGCAGTATGAAGAACTGATGAGACAGAATGATCCCACAGACGAATCAATCACTCATGAGATACAAGATTTATATCATAAGTTCGATATTACTTTTTTAAAGATTTATCCTAACTTTATCAATGATTTCAACCAATTGTTAAAACCAGAAGAAAGAATCTCACTCAAAAAAGGTGAGCTGATGAATACCGATCTCCGTATTTACGCACTGGTCAAACTGGGTATAACCAGCAGCACCAAAATAGCAGAATTTTTGCACCTCTCCCCTCAAACGGTGTACAATGCCCGACTGAAAATGAGAAGCCGGGCTATTGAATCGAACGAAAACTTTCCGGACAGAGTCCGCCAATTAGGTAAGATTTTGTTTGAATTTTCTGCACAAAAAGAAACCAATATCATATAAACCTACTATGTATTTTTACCATATTTAAAACATAAAACATTAATTTTCAACAATAAATAGATTTTAAAGGTTACTAAACAACTTACCATAGCATTTACCAGCGAATACAATAAACGTATAAGCTTATTAATTTTGTTTATCCGCAATTGATAAAACCTTTAAAACTATTTTTATGAAAAACTTTAATTTATTACTGAAAAGGCTATTCCTTTGGGCCTTGTTATCATCTTTGTGGGTAACCCTACATGCACAAGTTCACGTAAAAGGAACTATAGTGGATAATCTAAACGCACCTGTCATTGGTGCATCTATTCTTCAAAAAGGTACGACCAATGGTACCATTAGCGACTTAGAGGGAAATTTCACACTGACTGTTCCCGAAAATTCGATTCTTGTTTTTTCTTATATCGGTTACATAACACAAGAAAAAACAGCAGCTCCTACCATGAACATCAAATTAGCAGAAGACAACCAATCACTTGATGAAGTCATCGTAGTAGGTTACAGCGTTCAAAAAAAGAGTGTTGTAACAGGAGCTATTTCTTCAGTAAAAACAGACGACATTTTAAGAAGCACAAATACACGTCCGGAACAAGCCTTGCAAGGTAAAACTTCAGGTGTACAGGTATTATCTTCTTCAGGAGCCCCGGGTGAATCTATGAAAATCCGTGTCCGCGGTTACAGCTCCAACGGTAATTCCGAACCACTATTTATTGTAGACGGTTTACGTACCACCGATATCAGTACACTGGAGCCCAACAACATAGCCAGTATGGAAGTTCTAAAAGACGGAGCATCTGCTGCCATATACGGTGCAGAAGGAGGTAATGGCGTTATCCTGATCACTACAAAAAGTGGAAAATCAGGACGTACCCAAATAGATTACAACTTCCAGTATACAATCCAGAGCTTAGGAAAGACCTCCAAAATGATGAACGGAAGACAATATCTGGATTATATGCAGGAAGCACAGCTCATCAGTTCAGAGGTTACCGACAACGGAATCAATACCAACTGGATAGATGAAACATTCGAAAATGCTCCCATGATGAAACACAACCTGTCTATTTCTGGAGGTAATGATAAAATGACCTACCTGGCCTCTCTCTCCTATCTGAACCAGGAAGGTATCGTTGTGGGAGATCAAGATAACTACAAACGGTACTCAGGTATGTTCAACGGTAGTGTTCAAGCAAAGAAATGGTTGAAAATCAGCAGCAATCTCCAATTCAACCGTTCCATCCGTTCTTCTATCAGCCAGAATGATGAATCACGAGGAGTAATCTCCAACGCCCTGATGATGGACCCGTTAACTCCTGTAGTTTATGATGCAGGAAGCGCACTGCCGGCTCACGTACAAAACCTGATCGATGCAGGTCATGACCTCATGACGGATGAAAACGGAAATTACTACGGTATATCCAATTATGTAACCGGAGAATGTATCAATCCTTTAGTACAAAGAAACCTGATGCAGACAGAAACAACCAACAGCTCCATGATCGGTAATATCGCTTTGGATATCACTCCGTTTAAAGGATTTGTATTTACATCCCGTTTAGGAATCCGGTTCAACCAATACAATGCACATGTCTACAAACCCGGATTCTACTATAATTCTGAAATGAACAACAGTACTCCTTCTGTAAGTGATGCCGATGCGACAACAACCTACTGGCAATGGGAAAACTTTGCATCCTACAACAAAAGCATCAATAAAAATAATTTTACCGTTATGGTAGGTACAGCCGTATCACAATACGAATACAAGACAGTCAATGCATCCGGCTATCCACTGCTGAAAGATGAGGAATCATTTGCAGACTTAGACTTCGTATCCTCTCAGGCAGGTTCAAACGTTGGCGGTACCACTTTAACAGACCGCAAGGCATCCTTCTTCGGTCGTGTCAACTATGATTACGACAACAAATACCTGTTTGAAGCAACTCTGCGTTGTGATGGTGCCGGACTTTCAATACTTCCAAGAGATAAAAGATGGGGAGTCTTTCCTGCTTTCTCATTAGGTTGGGTGATTACCCGTGAGAACTGGTTCCCGCAAAATACTCCTATATCTTACTTAAAAATACGTGGCAGTTGGGGACAGAACGGTAGTTTGAGTAACCTTCAGAATTACTCGTATGCTTCCAATATCGCTTCTTCAGGCTCAGGCCTAAGCTATCTTACATGGGCATACATCAATGCTTCTTACCTTTATCCACTGGCAGATGGCAGTTATGTTACGGCAGCACGTCCGTCTTCACTGGGCAATTACAATCTTACGTGGGAAACCAGCGAACAAATCGACTTAGGAGTAGACTTACGTGCATTCAATGACCGTTTAAGTTTCGGATTCGACTATTTCCATAAAAAGACCAAAAATCTGATTACACAAAATACTCCGGCACTTGAAGCAGGAAATACAGCTTCGCCTATCAACGGTGGTAATGTACTGAATAAAGGATTTGAATTCGATTTAGGCTGGAGAAGCAACATCGGTGATTTCAATTACAGCATCAACGCCAACTTATCGACATTACACAACGAAGTAACGTATCTGGATCCATCTATCGACCGTATCAGCGGTTTAAGTCTGATGAGCTGGAATACCACTACCGCATTCGAAAAAGGATATCCTGTATGGTACTTCAGAGGTTATAAAACCAACGGCCTGACAGCAGACGGAGATGTAAACATTGTCGATGTCAACGGAGATGGAGCGATAAATACCAACGATATGACCATGATTGGAAGTGCTATACCCGACTTTACATACGGTGTTACACTCAATCTGGAATATAAAGGTTTCGACTTCACAGCATTCATCAACGGCTCTGTAGGAAACGATGTACTTTACGGCTGCCGTCGTCCGGACCGTCCAACAACCAACCGACTTGCCGAGTTTGCAGACAACCGCTGGAGCAGCTCGAACGTTTCCGCCAAATATCCTTCTGCTTACTACCAGACCACAAACACCAATTTCTGGTGCAGCGACATGATGGTATTTGATGGCTCATACATGAAAGTAAAACAGCTTCAGTTAGGATATACATTCCCGAAAAACCTTATGAGCAAGTGTGGTATTACCAACTTACGCTTGTCTATTTCACTGGAAGATTTCTTCACCGTCACCAGCTATCCGGGTATGGATCCGGAAGCAAGTGCCAGCGACAACAACAGTATCGGTGTTGACCGCGGATATTTCCCCAATGCAAAAAAAGTTATGTTCGGAGCATCCTTATCCTTCTAACAACCTAAAAAACAGATATTATGAAAACAAAATATATATTTAAATCCATAGCCTTATCAACGCTCATATCCTTGTCATTGACGGGATGCAACGATTTTCTCGACACTACCCAGCGAGGAGTAACTCCGCAAGAGAACTTCTATCAAACAGATGCCGAAGCTCTACAGGCACTTTATGCCATCTATGATAAATTACAAAGCAGCAATCTGAATACATTCGAATACAAAAACATACTTTCGGATGATGCACAAGCTGGAGGTGGAGGCAGAAGCGACAACAGTACCGGTAATGAATTGAATGAATTTGACATTCCGGCATCGAACACCATGCTGAAATCCATGTTCACAAAATATTATGAAATGATATATTGCTGCAACATCTTGCTGAAAAATGTCAAAGAAGACAGCGACACCAAAGAGCTCTGTATAGCAGAGGCCAAATGCCTGCGTGCTTATGCCTATTTTGAACTGGTAACTTTATGGGGCCCCGTTCCACTGGTAACCGAACCACTGGAAGCCGGCAACTACAATCAGCCCAATTCGACCATAGAAGCTCTTTACGCCCAGATAGAAAAGGACTTGAGCGAAGCTATTCCGGTACTGCCGCTCAAAAGTCAGCAAGGTGCCGCCCAAAAAGCACAAGTATCAAAAGGTACTGCCCAGTCACTCTTAGGAAAGGCCTATCTATTCCAGAAAAAATACGATGAAGCAGCTGCTGCTTTCGAAGAAGTCATTACCTCAAAAGAATATGACCTTTATCCCGATTATAGCCAGATAACCCGTCAGGCATCCGAATTTGGCTGTGAGTCAGTGTTCGAGATTTCGTATACAGCCGACCTGACCGAAGTACTCGAAAGCACCTGCATCGCAGCCTACTGTGGTCCCCGCTCCGGTTATTTCAAGGCAGGAAGTACAGGTCTGTCGGAAACAGGCTGGGGAATGGTCAGTCCTGAACCCGGATTAAGAGAAGCCTTTCTGGAAGAAGGCGACCTGATCCGCCAGAAAGCCACCGTGCTGAATGAAGAAGACCTGGCCAATTACTATGGAGCTTCCATCCGTGCCTCAGACGGCTCACTACCTTATGGCTGCGACGGTCTGGTACGCACCAAATATGGCCCCTACATGGACGAAATAGCAGAATCAAACGAAAGTTACCACACCATTTCCGGTACCAACTTCCGCATCATCCGCTACGCAGATGTACTGTTAATGGCAGCAGAGGCACAAAACCGGAAAAGTAGCCCTGACGACATTAAAGCACAAGGCTATGTCAACGAAGTACGTAAACGTGTACAATTGCCTGCAATAAGCAGTACAGGAGATGCCCTTTTCGAAGATATCAAGAAAGAAAGACGACTGGAACTCGCCTTTGAGTTCGTACGCTTCCAGGATCTGGTCCGCTGGGGAGATGCAGAAAAGGTATTGAAAGAAAGCGGCAAGAAAACCTCTTTGGGAACTTACGACTCCAACGGCAATCCGATGTATTTTGAAAACCCGAATGCCGGATTCAAGAGCTACAACGTATTGATGCCATTCCCCGATACAGAAATCAGCGTAAACCCGAACATCAAACAGAACGAAGGATATTAATTTGAAGGAATTTATGAAATATCATCATTTATTTATCAGTGGATGCATGTGCGGCCTGTTGGCCGCCTGCACTCCTCATTCTGCAAAAGTAGCAGAATGGGTGACAACGACCTACGATTCTCCTTGGGAAACAAGGACCGAAAATAAATACCTGACCTCACAAGCGGACAGTATAGTCATCATCGACCCTACTCAGACCGATCAGACAATAGAAGGATTCGGCTCCTGTTTCAATGAAAAAGGATGGGAATCATTAAGTAAACTGAATCCGGCCGTTCGTGACAGCATTTTCAAGGAGCTGTACACACCGGCAGGAGGCAATTTCACCATCGGTCGTATGCCTCTGGGAGCCAACGATTTCAGTCTGGACTGGTATTCCTACGATGAAACAGATAAAGATTTCGAAATGAAAGACTTCAGTGTCAGCCACGACGAGCAGACCTTGATTCCGTTCATTCAAGCCGCATTGGCCTATAATCCCAATCTCAAATTATGGGCTTCTCCCTGGTGCCCTCCCTCGTGGATGAAAGTCAACAAGCATTATGCATGTTCTGCAAGCATCGTATGGACAAGAAGGATGAAATCACCTCAAAACAAGCCAGCCGAAGAGAAGATCAATGCCAATCCGCTACGCTTCCGGATGCATCCGGTAGAAAACAATCTGTCCGAGGACAAGCAGATAAAAGAAGGTACCGACGGTTTTATTCAGGACGAAGCTTACCTGAAAGCTTATGCACTTTACTTCGGCAAATTTATTGACGCCTATAAAGAACACGGAATCAATATTTCCATGGTTATGCCCCAAAACGAACCCAATTCGGCACAGCCCTACCCGTCCTGTTGCTGGACTTACAAAGGCTTAAGCAACTTCATCAAATATCTGGGTCCTGAAATGAACAAACGCAACGTAGAAATCTATGCAGGTACAGTAGAACGTCCGAATCCGGCTCTGGTCGATACCCTGCTGACCGACTCCGTTTGCTCAACTTACATTAAAGGCTGTGGTTTCCAGTGGGCAGGAAAAGATGCCCTTCCCGCTATCCGCAACAAATATCCTCACCTGAGCTATTACCAGACAGAACAGGAATGCGGCAACGGCTTAAACAACTGGGAAGGAGCCATGCATTCATGGGATCTCATGAGATATTATCTGGAAAACGGTGTCAACACTTACATGTACTGGAATACCTCCTTAATGGAAGGTGGTGTAAGCCGTTGGGGATGGTGCCAGAACTCACTGATTACCGTCAATGACTCCACAAAGACCTTTACGTATACTCCCGAATATTATATCCTGAAGCATGTAAGCCACTATGTACAGCCTACTGCCAAACGCATTAAAACAGGAGGAAACTATACCAACGTGCTGGCCTTCATCAACGAAGACGGAAGCATCCCTGTCATAACAGCCAATCCGAGTGACAAGGAATATGCCATCAGCCTGATGGTGAACAACGAACCTATTACGGTGAACTTACCAGCCCGTTCTATCAATACATTGCTTATCAAACCCTAAATTAACACGCATATGAGAAAAACATTAGCATCGTTTACCGCATGCCTCTTACTGGCAAGCGCATCAGTAGCCCAAGAAGCTCCACAACTGAAAGCAGACAATATAGACGAAATAATTTCTGCCATGACACTGGAAGAAAAAGTTCATTTCTGTATCGGAACAGGCATGGACGGATTATCGGGTACGGCTCCGGTTATCGGTTCTACCCGCTCCATGCTTCCCGGTACGGCAGGAACTTCCTACCCCATTCCAAGACTGGGAATCCCTGCCGTCATCCTATCCGACGGCCCGGCAGGTCTGCGCATCGACCCGATTCGCGATTTCGACAGCAAGACTTATTACTGTACCCATTTTCCCATCGGCACGGCACTGGCTTCCAGTTGGAATACGGAACTCGTCAAACAGGTAGGACAAGCCATCGGCGAAGAAGTACTGGAATATGGTTCTGATGTTTTACTGGCACCAGCCATCAACATCCACCGTCATCCGTTGTGCGGACGTAATTTTGAATATTATTCAGAAGACCCCGTGGTAGCCGGCGAAATAGGAGCAGCTTACATTCAGGGAGTACAAAGCAAAGGAGTAGGTACCTCTGTGAAACATTTTGCAGTAAACAATCAGGAAACCAACCGAAATGCCAATGATGCACGCGTCAGCCAACGCGCATTGAGAGAAATCTACTTGAAAGCGTTTGAAATAGCCATCAAGAAAGGAAATCCGTGGACCGTCATGAGTTCCTACAACAAAGTAAACGGTACATATACTTCGGAAAGTACCGACCTGCTGACCGGCATTCTACGGAACGACTGGGGGTATCAGGGAATGGTCATGACCGACTGGTTTGGTGGAAAAGATGCCGTAGCACAAATGATTGCAGGCAACGAAATGCTGCAACCGGGACGCCCACAGCAATATGATGAGATCTACAATGCCGTAAAAAGCGGTAAACTGGACGAAAATATTCTGAACCGTAACGTAAAACGCATTCTGGAACTGATTGTAAAATGTCCACACTTCAAAGGTTACCAGCATAGTGACAAACCAGACCTCGTAGCACACGCAGCCATTACACGCTCATCGGCTACCGAAGGCATGATTCTGCTGAAAAACGAAAATCAGGCATTACCATTTCAGTCATCCGTGAAGAACGTTGCCGTATACGGATATACCAGTTACGATATTATCCCGGGAGGTACAGGCTCGGGTAATGTAAACCGCGCTTACACGGTTTCACTCATCGAAGGACTGAGAAACGCCAACTATGTTGTCGACTCCAACATCCTAAGCAAGTATCTTACCTATAAAAATGAAGAGAAAAAGAAGAATGAACGTTCCGGCAGCTTCGACCAACTGGCTATGTTCTCTGCACCGCGCCCCAAGGAACTGGTGCCTACTGCCGAAGAGCTGAACAAAGCCGTAGCAGACAACGACATCGCAGTCATTACCTTAGGTCGTATTTCGGGAGAATTTCTTGACCGGAATGCCAACGACTTCAACCTGGCTCCGGAAGAACAAGAGCTGATACAGAAAGTATGTGCAGCCTTCCAGCAGGCAAATAAAAAGGTCGTTGTCGTGCTGAACATCGGTGGCGTCATCGAAACTGCTTCATGGAAAAACCAGCCGGATGCAATCTTGTGTGCATGGCAAGCCGGTCAGGAAGGCGGAAACAGCATCGCCGATATCTTAAGCGGGAAACAGAACCCAAGCGGTAAGCTGACTATGACATTCCCTCTTCACGTAGACGATGCCTACTCAAGCAAAAACTTCCCAATGAACAGCCCGTCGATCAATGATATGAAAGCATTCATGGAACAAAGAAAGAACCGGACTACGACGGATGAAAAGAACTTCGACTACACCAACTACGAAGAAGACATCTACGTAGGTTACAGATATTTCGACAGCTTCAACAAAGAAGTTTCCTACCCCTTCGGTTATGGCTTGTCATACACCACATTCAGTTATTCAGACCTGAACGTACTGAATAACGGTACGAACTACGATGTAACATTTACAGTAACCAATACGGGTAAATGCAAAGGAAAAGAAGTAGCAGAAGTCTACGTCAAAGCCCCCAAAGGCAAATTGAATGTCCCCGCTCAGGAACTGAAAGGATTTGCCAAGACACGCTTGCTGAATCCCGGCGAAAGTCAGGAAGTAACCATCTCCATACCTGTCGAAAGCTTAGCTTCTTACAATGAAAAAGCAACAGCATGGGTAACAACTTCCGGCACTTATACATTTAAGGTAGGTGCATCGAGCAGAGATATCAAACTCGAAAAAGCAGTAAAAGTAAAATCGTACAAGCAAAAAACATCCGATGGCTTAAAACCACAGGAAGCATTAAATCTGTTAAAGCCCTAAAAAACAAAAGTAAAAGATAAACAGTTTTCAATAGGGAATAAATTAACCTATACTTATCACCTATAGGTTACAACCCAAAATCTCCTGCTTTTAGCCACGTAATTACAATAAACGAAGGCTAAATCAGGAGATTTCTGTAAAAACGTCCCGATGTTTTTTGATTTTTTGTACAAATTCTCAAAAAACATCGGGACGTTTTCCTGTAATCATCGCCCGATATTTTTCCATACAATCCTCATAAATTAGGATTGCCGGATAACGGGAATTGACGTTACTTTGCAGCCGAATTACAAAACCACTAAACAGATAGCATGAAACGTACAATTCTCGCTTCGCTGGCAACTGCCGTGACGACAGTCGCTTTTGCCGCTCCAACCGATACAGAGATTGCATTGGTCAAGGACACTACCAAAGTTATAGACATCGAAGAAGTGGTGGTTATCGCCACTCCCAAGGAAAATAACCGTCTGCGCCAGCAGGCTATTTCGTCGACTTCGCTCTCGCAGAACGAAATGCGCAACAACTCGGTGACTTCGGTCAAGGCGTTGTCGGGACTTGTACCCAATCTGTTTATCCCCGATTACGGTTCCAAGCTGACTACCTCGGTGTATGTCCGCGGTATCGGTTCGCGTATCAACACGCCTGCCGTGGGTCTGTATGTCGACAATATTCCATTTATCGACAAGTCGGCTTTCGACTTCAACTATTCCGATATCGAACGAATCGACGTGATGCGTGGTCCGCAGGGAACGCTGTACGGACGAAACACCATGGGCGGACTGATTCGTGTGTTTACCAAATCGCCTTTTACCTATCAGGGTACGGATATTCGTCTGAGCGCAGCTACATACAATGACTATAAAGCCTCTCTGACTCACTATCACCGTATTTCTTCGCAGTTCGCTTTCTCCACGGGATTCTTCTACGAGCACAAGGGAGGTTTCTTCAAGAACAGTTTCAACAACAAGCGTATCGATACGGACGATGAGTTCGGAGGACGTTTCCGTGCCATCTACCTGCCTACGGAGAACTTGAAGCTGGACCTGACACTGAATTATGAATATACCAATCAGGGAGGTTATCCGTACGAATATACCGGACGTACCGACGACAAGACGGAAGACCGCAATGAATACATCGGAAAGATTTCGTACAACCATGCGTGCGGTTACAAGCGTAACTTGCTGAACGGTGGTCTGAATCTGGAACATCAGGCAGACAACTTTATCCTGAGCAGCGTGACGGGTTTCCAGTATCTGTACGACCAGATGAACCTGGATCAGGACTTTACGGAAGCTGATATTTATACGATGATGCAGAAACAGAACTCGAAGACCATCAGCGAGGAACTGGTATTGAAGTCGAAGCCGGGCAACCGCTGGCAGTGGACTACGGGAGTAAGCGGATTCTATCAGTGGCTGAAGACTGACGGTCCGGTTACTTTCCAGGAAGACGGTATACAGAGCCTCATCGAGGATAATATCAACGCAGGACTCTCGCATCTACCTGCCGGAGCGCCTACTCTGGCGACTAAGATTACGACACGCCCCTTGCCCGTATCGGGCGTATTCGATACACCGATTTTGAACGGTGCCATTTACCACCAGTCTACGTTCAACGATGTACTGGTAGAAGGTCTGTCGGTTACGGCTGGTCTGCGTCTGGACTACGAGAAACTGAAACTGGACTACAACTCGGTATGCGACATGAATTTCGATTTCAGCGTATCGGCTCCTTTCCTTCCAACGGCGATTGTCCGACCGCTGAATGCCAAGACGCAGTTCGTCGGCAAGGAATCGACCGACTACTTGCAGTTGCTGCCTAAGTTTACCATTCAGTACGCATGGAACAGCAAGAACAACGTGTATGCTACCGTCAGCAAAGGATACCGCTCGGGAGGATACAACATTCAGATGTTCTCCGACCTGATACAGAACAACATGCGAAACGATATGATGAATGCCATCAAGCAGGACGAGGTACTCGGTAAGTTTGCCGGAATGATGCCGGATATGCCAGCTTCGGATGTCAACGTATCGGATGCTACGCTTTACAAACCTGAATATTCATGGAACTATGAGGTTGGTTCGCACACTACCCTGTTCGACGACAAGCTGCAAGCCGACGTTGCTCTGTTCTACATGGATACACGCGACCAGCAGATTTCACGTTTTGCCGAAAGCGGACTGGGACGTATCACGGTCAATGCGGGAAAGAGCCGCAGCCTGGGAGCTGAAGCTTCCCTGCGTGCACAGGTGACTGATGCTTTCAGCCTGAACGGAAACTACGGATATACGTACGCTACCTTTACCGACTACGTGGTGAGCGACACAGAGAACTACAACGGCAACTATGTGCCTTTCGTTCCCAAGCACACGTTCAATGTAGGAGCACAGTACGTGTTCACTATGAGAAAGGGTGCTATCTTAGACAACATTACGGTAAATGCCAACTACAAGGCTGCCGGACGCATCTACTGGACAGAACAGAATAATGCCAGTCAGGCGCTGTACGGCACACTGAACGGACGTGTCAACTTCAACAAGGGCAACGGACAGTTGGCTTTCTGGATAAACAATGCGCTTAACACCGACTATCAGGCATTCTACTTCGAAACCATGAACAGAGGCTTTGCACAGAAAGGTCGTCCCCTTCAGGTAGGTGTGGATATCCGCTGCCGTTTCTGATGTCCGCCTCACATTCCGTAAACCAAATAGAAACTTAAAAGCAAAGCATCCTCCTGTCTTTGGTTCCTTCACAACGAAGGCTAAAGCAGGAGGATGCTTTTTATAGATTGCTCCTGTTCGCGTTTCAGGCGTTTCAGCTCCGGTTCCTTTTGAAAGGTTCAGGGTTTCTCCTCAGATCACGATTCTCTCTATGTTTCTGATAGCTATATCTTTTATAAAATCATTATTTTTAGGTATTTCAAAACTCCTCCATACACCGTTACTTTGCAATGTCAAATCAACTAAAAGTATAAAGCAATGAAAAAGACTGGTGTATTTTACGGTTCTACAACAGGCACAACCGAGTCTGTTGCACGCATGATAGCAAACAAGTTAGGAATTTCTTCCGGCGACGTATACGATGTAAGCAAGCTCACTGCTGATGTGGCAGGGAGCTATGAAGCACTGATTTTAGGAACGTCTACCTGGGGCGACGGCGAATTGCAGGACGACTGGTACGACGGCATCAAGGTTTTGAAAGGAATGGATCTTTCCGGCAAGACGGTTGCCCTGTTCGGATGCGGTGACTCAGCGTCTTACTCCGATACGTTCTGCGACGGCATGGGTATCTTGTTCAACGAACTGAAAGACAGTGGCTGCCGCTTCATCGGTACAGTTCCAGCTACAGACTATACCTACAGTTCTTCTGTAGCCGTAACCGACGACGGGTGTTTCGTGGGGCTTGCCATCGACGACATCAACGAAAGCGACAAGACCGAAGAGCGTATAACGGCATGGACAGAAACCCTGAAAGCCGAACTTGCCTGAAACCGACCTTCGGACAACCCTATCAGTCATTCCCAACAAACTACTCCCATGAAAGTAACTGAAATCAATCCCGTAGAACTGAAAGTGTTTCTGAACCACATCTACGAATACAAGAAAGGTGTGCGTCAGATGGTGCTCTACACCACCAACAAGAAATACGAAACATTTGCCATAAACCGGTTGAAGAGCCAGCGCATCCCGTTCGTGATTCAGCCGGTAGACGAGGAACGCATCAACTTATTTTTCGGCAAGGCAGAATGTATCAATGCCATCCGCCTGATGGTAACCCGGCCCTTGAACCTGCTCAGTCCGGAAGAAGATTTCATTTTGGGAGCCATGTTGGGATACGATATCTGTGCACAATGTAAACGTTACTGCACACGCAAGACTCGCACGCGTGCATCTTAATCAAATCAACATCGTTTTTTCTATTCATTCAGTGCACCACAATGCGGACAAACACCCTTTGTCCGCATTTTTGCTCCACAGGCTCCACAGGCATACGGATATTTGTCCGACTTCCGCAAGCGGTCTACACACCATACCGTGTAGGCTATCAGGCAGACATAGGCAGCATATACCCAGACATAGGTGAAGAATATGTACAGGAAGATACAATATGAAGCCAGCCCCAGCAGGTAGAAAAATGCTACCTCCAACTTTGTCTGATGAAAAAGATCATCGAGCATTGCCACCCCGACAAGCAGAATCAGTCCCACACACACGATGAACAGGCCGAGGATAAACGGCACACCAAACGGATTCAGCGTAGGATCGTAATAATAGTGCATCCACGTTTCCGGTACGAAATGCTGGATGCTGTTGTATAACGTGGCAGCCATCGCCATCAGCAGCGACAAGGTAACCGGAAACACACTGTCGATGTCATTCAGTCCAATCAGCTTAATCTGTTTCTTCCGTACTGCCCGATAGACAAACCACAGAAAGAAAACAGCCATTACCAGAAAGAACGGCAAGGCATGCGAACTACTGAACAAGTGAATAAAGCGGGAAATAGGATCCACCGGTACAATATGCTCCAGCAACTCGTGTTCCTGAATCCAACCGATAGTTTCCTGATCGCGCGCCACCTTTACCCAGATGGAATCCAGCGAATCCTGAGGATGCACATCAAATTCGGCTACTACCAACTGATTTCCCTTTACAACAGGAACACTATCCATGAACGGCAACTGGTGTAACCATAAGGTATCGGCCTCGACCTCGAAATTACTGCTCAGGGCATACGCCCGTTCGGGCAAGACGACCGGAAGTGAATCATCCTTTCCTTGCGGTCCCTTGTCTACCGAAGCTGCCGGACGGTAATGGCAAGCCACGATACCGAGCAGCAACAAGAGGATCAATATGTATTTACTCTTCTGCATATACTTTCATCTGACACTGCTTACAGTCGAACTGTAAACGGAAACGCTTGCCGTCGCTGCTGACCAGGAAATATGGTTCGCGGTAAGGCGAGCGTACTTTATGATGTACCGGACACCAGCCCATGCTGTAGCGCAAGCAATGCTTGCAGAACATCAGCGCAGCCTTTTCTGGTGCTTCTTTTTCGAATGCCGGTGCAATACGCCGTACCCCGTGATCGTGATAGAAAGCGGCAGCGGCGCCGTTCATCACATTTCCCAAGTATGTCAGTTCCTGAACCGGAAAAGCATGATGGGTTTCGGGCATACGCCAGATTTCCTGCGGATAATTGATGCGACGAGCCTCCAGCAGTTTCTCTACCGCCCGACGTCGCAGGTCGGACAGTTCGGACGAAGGAATAAACCAGTTGTCCGACAAGGCAATTTCTACCGCCGTAGCCTCGAACGGTGTATTTCCCAGCTTGCTCAACTGGTTCTTCAGGTTTTCCTGCTGAGGAGTACGTGCCAGTTCCTTTTCTCTGGGCAAGGCAATGCTGATACGGTTCTCATCCTCATCGGCAAGCGACAGGGTAAAGCCGAAGTTATTCTCTTCCAGCCTCAGCGTCACAGCGATTTTCCGTTCGGCCGACTTCTTCTGCATCACCCGTTCAAACTCTTGATCGAAGTTACGGTACAGTTTGGTCTTGGGCTTTACACGCGGCATCTCCTGCGGATAGAGCTTGTTGCCATCCACCCGGTTCACACGGAAGCCGCACAACTTACCCCGCTCATCGAGATAACACAAGCCGTCACCGTTGCTGAACGACTTCACTCCCGCTACCGTGAGGTAATTGCCCCGAATCTCCTTGACCGTTCCTACCTCCTCGCCCAGCGATTTCGGTGTATCGAACGAGAATATGCCCGGATTACGTCCGTGCGCGAAATAGTCGGTAAAGCCACGGCTGAAACTCTTGTCCAACTGCGGACGGAAAGCGAGCTTCACCGTTCCCGACGAAGCACGTGTATATTCCTTGCGGCGCTTCAGGATAGCATCCAGTTTCTGACGGTAGTACGCCGTCACGTTCTTTACATACGATACATCCTTCAGTCGTCCTTCTATCTTGAGCGAAGAAGCCCCTGCATCGAGCAGTGCCTCCAGGTTCTCACTCTGGTTCATATCCTTGAGCGACAGCAAGTGCTTGTTGCGCGCAATGACTTTTCCGTCGGCATCTACCATATCGAAGCCCAAGCGGCAGAACTGCGCACACTCTCCACGGTTGGCACTGCGGCCGAAGCACGCCTGACTCACGTAACATTGTCCGCTGTAACTTACGCACAACGCACCGTGCACGAAAACCTCGAGCAGCGTATCGGGACAGGCAGCATGTATTTGGGCAATCTCATCGAGCGTCAGTTCCCGTGCCAGCACCACCTGACGGAAACCGGCATCCGCCAGAAACTTCACCTTCTGTACCGTACGGTTGTCCATCTGCGTACTGGCATGCAGCGGGATAGGCGGCAGATTGAGCCGTGTAATTCCCATATCCTGAACAATCAGCGCATCCACTCCGGCACGATACAAATCCCAGATCATCGCTTCGGTGTCCTTCAATTCCTCGTCACGCAGGATCGTATTCACCGTGACATAAATACGGACATTGTACACATGCGCATACTGCACCAGTGCGGTGATGTCTTCCAGCGAATTGCCGGCAGCCGCACGTGCTCCGAAGCGGGGAGCACCGATATACACCGCATCGGCACCATGATTGATAGCCTCGATGCCGCACTCCAGGTTCTTTGCCGGAGCCAATAGTTCGATAGGACGTTGTCTGATCATTACTTTATCTGATTAATATCGTATGGAGTTTCCTGATATACATAATAGTTCAGCCAGTTGGAGAACAGCAGGTTCGCCGTACTCCGCCAGCGTACCAGCGGTCCCTTTTCAGGATCATTGTCGCGGTAATAGTTCTTCGGCATGTCGATGGGCAGACCTTTTCCCAAGTCACGGCGGTATTCCGTATCCAGCGTATAAGGAGAATATTCCGAATGACCGGTCACGTAAAACTCACGTCCGCCACGAGCCATCACGATATGTACGCCCGAATCGTCCGACTCGGAAATGATGGTCAGCTCAGGATGTTTCTCGATGTCCGCACGGCGCACCTCCGTGTGGCGGCTGTGAGGCACGAAGAACACATCATCGAAGCCGCGGAAGATAGGCAGTTTGCTCATGCCCTCACAGATATGATGCTCGAAGATACCGAACATCTTCTTGTCGAGCGGATATTTAGGAATCCCGTAGTGATGATACAGTCCCGCCTGTGCCGCCCAGCAGATATAGAGCGTAGAAGTGACGTGCGTCCGCGTCCAGTCGAATATCTCCTGAATCTCGCCCCAATAGTTCACCTCCTCAAAATCGAGGTGTTCCACCGGCGCACCGGTAATGATCATTCCATCAAATTTCTCATCGCGCATCAATTCGAAATCGCGGTAAAACGCCTTCATGTGTTCGATGGGCGTATTCTTCGAAGTATGGCTTTTCAGTTTCATGAAACTGACCTCAATCTGCAACGGTGAGTTAGACAACAGGCGGATCAAGTCGGTTTCGGTAGTTATTTTCAGCGGCATCAAGTTGAGAATGACAATTTTCAGCGGACGAATATCCTGCGTACTGGCGCGGGAATTGTCGATAACGAAAATGTTTTCTTCCTTCAGTAAGTCGATAGCCGGAAGTTTGTCTGGTAAATTAAGTGGCATTTCTTTATGAATTAATTGCAAGTGCAAAATTAGGAAATAAAAATAAAATCTCCCTTATTCTTTCACCGGAAAGACTATGAGAGCGAACAGATTATTTGTACAAAAATGCCCGAATTTCCTCCCCATTACCAAACTATCCGGATATTCTCTCTCTGTCCTGACGAAAGCCGCCGAATTTAATCATACATAATAGACCTCCTCGCAGCACAAACGACCGTCCATAAACTTACATATATTAAGAAATTTTACGAATATTGCAAACCAGTTATACTACTAAATCTAAACGTTAACATTTTAATAGGCATCTATACAAACTTAAAATCCAATGAAAAACCTTCTGTTCATATCCTTAAGCTGCCTGACCTTTACAGCCTACGGTCAGACCAGAGAATTTGCCAACACCATCAAAGTAGAAGATTCCGATTCGAAGGAAGTCATTCTGGAAAAAGCAGCACATGTCGTCCCCAAAGCCAACCAGTTGCGTTCGCTGGAAAACGAGTTCATCGCTTTCGTACATTTTGGTCCCAATACATTTACTCGTAGAGAATGGGGAACCGGCAAGGAAGACCCGAAAATCTTCGACCTGAAGCAGTTGGATACCGACCAATGGTGTGAAGCCATGAAAGCCGCCGGAATGAAAATGGTGATACTGACAGTAAAGCATCACGACGGCTTCGTACTGTGGCAGAGCCGTTATACCAAGCACGGCATTATGTCGACCGACTTCCAGAACGGGAAAGGAGATATTCTGAAATCGCTGTCGGCTTCCTGTAAGAAATACGGACTGAAGCTGGGCGTATATCTGTCGCCGGCAGATTTGTATCAGATAGAGAGCCCCGACGGACTGTACGGCAACCTGAGTAAGTATACGATGCGTACCATTCCACGTCCCGTCAAAGACCGCCCCTTCAAAAACAAGACTACTTTCCAGTTCATGCTGGACGACTACAACGAATATTTCATGAACCAGTTGTTCGAGATCCTTACGGAATACGGCGACATACAAGAAGTATGGTTCGACGGAGCCCATCCCAAGCGTAAAGGAGGACAGCGCTACAACTATGCCGCATGGAAACAGTTGATCAGGACCTTAGCTCCCAACGCTTCTGTATTCGGACGGGAAGATATCCGCTGGTGCGGCAACGAGGGAGGTCAAACCAGAGATACGGAATGGAACGTGATTACCTATCCGGAAAATCCTGATACCACATCTTATTTCCCCGATTTGACTGACAAGGATTTAGGTAGCCGCGAAGTTCTATACAAAGGCGATTACCTGCATTATCAGCAGGCAGAAACCAATACCTCTATCCGCGAAGGATGGTTCTACCGTGACGATACCCAGCAGAAGGTAAGAAGTGCCGACGATGTGTTCGACATCTACGAACGTGCCGTGGGTGGCAACTCGACTTTCCTCCTGAACATACCGCCTAACCGGGACGGACGTTTCTCCGACAGGGACGTGGCAACGCTGAAGGAAGTGGGCCAGCGCATCCGTGAAACATACGGTGTAGACTTGTTGAAGGGCGCAAGCGGTCCGGCAGAGGTTCTGGATGACGATAAAAATACCTTCACGACAGTTGCCTGTGGAGCGAAAATCACTCTTACCACTCCCTCTCCCATCACCTTCAACCGTCTTGTACTTCAAGAAGCCATCGCCCAGAGAGGAGAACGTGTAGAAGAACACGTGGTGGAAGCATGGATAGACCGCAAATGGAAAGAGATAGCACGTGGCACCAACATCGGCTACAAGCGTATTCTCCGTTTCCCGGATGTAACGACCAACAAGATTCGGGTTCGTTTCACACAGACACGTCTGGATGCAGCCATCAGCAAAATATCCGCCCACTACTACCATTCACGTCCGCCACAGTTGTCGGCACACCGTGATGTAAACGGCATGGTCACCATTGAACCCTTGCGACAGGAATTCAACTGGAACCGCAACGGCGAGAACAGTGCAGACAACTTGAATGCAGGCTATACCATTTACTATACGCTGGACGGCACAGAACCTACCGCCTCATCGAAGGTTTATACAGGACCGTTCTTTGCAGATAACCAAGAGGTAACTGCCGTTTCTGTACTGAACGACCAAAAAGGCGCTGTATGCAAGGAACAGTTCGGATATGTCAAGAAAGACTGGAAAGTAGTACACGCAGGCAGTGAGGACGGCGAGCATCAGGCAGCGTTTGCCATCGATGAAGATCCGGCTACTTACTGGCAGACAGCTCCGGCAGCAACCGACCAAAGTCTGACCATCGACATGGGTAGCGTGAAGTCCATCAAAGGATTTGCCTATACTCCTCAGAAAGCCAATCAGGAAGGTATGTTTGAGCGTGGTACGATATGGGTAAGTACGGACAACCAGAAATGGGAAAAAGCGGATGATTTCGTATTTGGCAACCTGATCAATGACCCTGTAAAACGTTACCATTACTTCAAATCGGAAGTGAAAGGCCGCTATGTAAAGATTGAAATGGTCGAATCTGCCAACCAGTCGAAGTATGCTTCGATTGCCGAAGTCGATATTTTGTAAACCGAAAGTGATAGCATAGAGGTAATTAATCTCCCCCAAAGAGCCCTGCCATTTCTCCTATTTATGGGAAGGAATGGCAGGGTTTTACACTATCTTCATTTGACGGATAAATTCTATTACTGATTATGATATTGACTGGAGGAAATTCGTCTATGGATATTAATCAGAATAAACTAATTATGTATCACTACTATTTAAACATAAAAGGGTATGAAAAAAATAAAATCATTCTATTATGAGATTGTAATTGCAAATATTTATTTGCTGGATATAAACAAACGAGAATATGATGAAAGCAGTGTTTACGATGGAATTTG
>HF993167.1 GCA_000436795.1 Bacteroides sp. CAG:1076 | reverse complement strand
TCCTTGTATTTCTTTAAGACAGCCGTAGAACCGCATATCGGAGATGTACAGTATTTTAAAGTTATGAGTGGTGTGGTACACGAAGGTGATGATTTGAGCAATGCTGATCGTGGCTCAAAGGAACGTATGGCCCAGCTTTATGTATGTGCCGGTGCTAATCGTGAAAAGGTAGATGAACTTCGTGCTGGTGATATCGGTTGTACGGTGAAATTGAAAGATGTGAAGACTGGAAATACCTTGAATGGCAAAGATTGTGAGAATCGCTTTAATTTCATTAAATATCCGAATCCGAAATATACTCGCGCTATCAAGCCTGTAAATGAAGCTGATACAGAGAAAATGATGGCTGTATTGAACCGTATGCGTGAAGAAGATCCGACATGGGTTGTAGAACAGTCTAAAGAGTTGAAGCAGATTTTGGTACATGGTCAAGGTGAGTTCCATTTGCGTACATTGAAATGGCGTTTGGAAAACAACGAAAAACTTCAGGTACAGTTCTATGAGCCGAAGATTCCTTATCGTGAAACTATTACAAAGGCAGCTCGTGCTGATTACCGTCATAAGAAGCAGTCGGGTGGTGCCGGACAGTTTGGTGAGGTTCATTTGATTGTAGAACCTTATTATGAAGGTATGCCTGCTCCTGAAGTCTATAAGTTTAATGGACAGGAATTCAAGATAAATGTAAAAAGTTCTGAAACGATAGACTTGGAATGGGGCGGTAAATTGGTATTTGTTAACAGTGTGGTAGGTGGAGCCATTGATACTCGCTTCATGCCTGCTATTCTGAAAGGTATCATGAGTCGTATGGAACAAGGACCTTTGACTGGTTCGTATGCCCGTGATGTGCGTGTCATCGTTTATGACGGTAAGATGCATCCGGTAGATTCTAATGAAATCTCTTTCATGCTGGCAGGACGTCATGCTTTCAGTGAAGCCTTTAAGAATGCAGGTCCTAAGATTCTGGAACCTATTTATGATGTAGAAGTATTTGTTCCGAGCGATAAGTTGGGCGACGTAATGAGTGATATGCAGGGACGTAGAGGTATGATCATGGGTATGAGCAGTGAAAAAGGTTATGAAAAGCTGGCTGCTAAGGTTCCATTGAAAGAAATGTCTAATTATTCTACGGCTTTAAGTTCTTTGACGGGAGGTCGTGCTTCCTTCATTATGAAATTTGCAAGTTATGAACTTGTACCGACCGACGTTCAGAATAAGTTGATGAAGGAATTCGAAGAACAAGAAAAAGAAGAAGCATAAACTTTCTAGTTGTTGTTTTTATAGGTTGCAAAGGTCGCATTTCTTAAAAATGCGGCCTTTTTTATTTAACGAAGCTTAAACAATTAGCTTACTTTGTTTGTTATTAATTTAAAATTTCATTATTTTTGCACTAAGACTACGGAAAACGTGATGTGAGGTTTAAAAAATAACATGTAAATCTTCTGATTTTGTTAATATAAGAGAATCGCGGATTAAAACATGTTAAGCAGAGTATCTCGTAAATGATAGCCGTTTAAATTTGCCTCCATGAAAAAGTCAACTATTTGGATATTAGGTATTGTAATGGGGCTTTCTTTTCTAAGTTTGCTTTATTTGCAGGTGAGCTATATAGAAGAGATGGTCAAGATGCGTAAGGAACAGTTCGAAGAGAATGTAGGACGAAGCCTTGCCCAGGCTGTGCATAACCTGGAATTAGTAGAAACTAAAAAATATTTGGAAAAAGATGTTGTTGCTACCGAACGTGCGGCACAGCTTTCCCAGCAGTTTCAAGGACAGCATCAGTCGCAGTCGAGTGGAAGTGTGCTGATTGGGTCTTCCGATGGAAGTACGATTTCTACTTTCGAATGGAAAACGGTGATAAATCGTCCTTCGAGCATTCCCAAAGAGATTATTTCGACGGGAAAGAATATTCCTCAGACTTCTCGTACATTGCAGGAAATCGTAAAGGAACGTTATATCTATCAGCGTGCTTTGCTGAATGAGGTTGTTTACAATATTCTTTATACGGCGAGTGACAAGCCGCTGAAGGAACGCGTTAACTTTAAACAACTGGATTATTTTTTGAATTCGGAATTGAAGAACAACGGAGTAGATATTCCTTATCATTTTACGGTGACCGACCGTGATGGAAAAGAAATTTATCGTTGCTCGGATTATGAATACGATAATGAGAAAGTTTATTCTCGGTTGCTTTTTGAAAAAGATCCTCCAGCTAAGATGGGATTTGTAAATGTATTCTTCCCGACAATGGACAATTACATTTTCAGTTCTGTACGGTTTATGATTCCGTCTATCATCTTTACGCTGGTGTTGCTGGTGACATTTATCTTTACCATTTATATTATCTTCCGCCAGAAGAAACTGACCGAGATAAAGAACGATTTCATCAATAATATGACGCATGAGTTCAAGACACCTATTTCGACAATATCTCTGGCTGCACAAATGTTGAATGATCCGGCTGTGGGTAAATCTCCTGCCATGTTCAAGCACATTTCGGGAGTGATAAACGACGAAACCAAGCGCTTGCGCTTCCAAGTAGAAAAAGTGCTTCAGATGTCTATGTTCGAGCGTCAGAAAGCTACCTTAAAGAAGAAAGAGGTTGATGCCAACGAGTTGATTTATGGAGTAACCAATACCTTCCGTTTGAAGGTAGAGAATTGTAACGGTACCTTGGATGTAGCACTTGATGCGGATGACCCATTTGTTTATGTAGATGAGATGCATTTTACGAATGTAATTTTCAACCTTTTGGATAATGCATTGAAGTACAAGAAACCGGATGTCAATATCCATTTGAAAGTTCGTACTTGGAATGAATCGGGAAAGCTTCATATATCGATAGAGGATAATGGTATCGGTATCAAGAAAGAAAACCTGAAAAAAATATTTGAAAAGTTCTACCGGGTTCATACTGGCAATTTGCACGACGTGAAAGGCTTTGGTTTGGGCTTGGCCTATGTGAAGAAGATCATCACAGATCACAAGGGAACGATACGTGCCGAAAGTGAACTGAATGTGGGAACTAAATTTATAATTGTATTACCTTTATTTAAAGAAGATTGATATGGACGAAAAATTGCGTATTTTGTTATGCGAAGATGATGAGAATCTTGGCATGCTGTTAAGAGAATATTTGCAGGCAAAAGGATATTCGGCAGAGTTGTTTCCCGATGGAGAAGCCGGCTTTAAGGCCTTTTTGAAGAATAAGTATGATTTGTGTGTACTCGATGTTATGATGCCGAAGAAAGACGGTTTTACTTTGGCTCAGGAAATCCGTCAGGCTAATGCTGAGATACCTATCATCTTCCTTACTGCAAAAACATTGAAGGAAGATATTCTGGAAGGATTCAAAATTGGTGCAGACGATTATATAACAAAACCTTTCAGTATGGAAGAGCTGACTTTCCGTATTGAAGCTATCCTGCGTCGTGTACGTGGTAAACGTAATAAGGAAAGCAACATGTACAAGATCGGTCGCTTTACATTCGATACACAGAAACAGATTCTGTCAATCGGTGACAAGCAGACCAAACTTACTACCAAAGAATCTGAATTGCTGGGACTGCTTTGTGCACATGCCAACGAGATTCTGCAGCGTGACTTTGCTTTGAAGACTATCTGGATAGACGATAATTACTTCAATGCCCGAAGCATGGATGTATATATTACCAAATTGCGTAAGCATTTGAAAGATGACGATTCTATCGAAATCATTAATATCCACGGTAAGGGTTACAAACTGATTACTCCCGAACAAGAATGATAGTAATGGAAAGCTATAGAAATAAAAAAGCCTGAGTTCTAAAAGAATTCAGGCTTTTTTATTTCTTTTCCGGATTGACTCAGTATTAGTCGGCAATACGTCTGTTTAGGACGATATAGGAAATTAATCCAACGATAATGAGAATCAGAGAAGTTGCTAAAATCGAATTGTTGTTTACGTTGCCTCCAAAGTAGCAAGCAATCAGGATTACTGCTCCGATTACAACCAGTATCAATCCTAAATTCTTTAATAAGCTTTTCATGTGTGTCTTCTATTTTATGGTTTATTTTTTCTTGGTTACAAATTAAAGGATAATTCTTGTATTGAAGAAATTATTTGATGAAAAAAAATAAAAAAGCTTACTATTAGTCTTTTGTATTGGTAAAGATTTTACGGAGAACTTCCTGGCTTACTCGCAATTCTTCCAGTGTTAGTCCATGGAGTGCTTCTTTAAGGGTTTTGTTGGCAATGAAGCGTGCCTTTTCTTCCAGTTCTTTGCCGGTTTTTGTCAGGTGAATCAGGTTGGTACGCCGGTCTCTTTTGTCGGATATACGCACTACCAGATGCTGACGTTCCATATTGTCGATTAAACGTGTCATGCTGGGTTTGTCCTTGAAAGTAGCATTACACAGTTCCTGCTGCGTTACACCGTCCTTTTCCCACAAGAACAATAATACCGTCCATTGTTCTGGTGTTATGTCCATTCCGTTCTGACGGAAGTTACGACTCAGCTTGCGGTTGATTGCAGCCGAAACCTTTCCGTTTAGTATAGCAAAAATAAGCTGTATGTCAAAATTGAACTGTTCTATCATCTAATTATTGTTTAAGCAACTATGCAAATATACGATACTTTTACCATATATAGTATAAGAAAATGTCTTAAAATAACATTCTTTATCATATAAAAAGAGCGCAATGATTTGTATATTAGAGAAAAAGTCGTAACTTTGCGCCGCATTTGAAAATTTATTATTAATATTTTAATCAACGAATAGTATGAATCAATACGAAACCGTTTTCATTTTAACTCCCGTTTTATCTGATGTTCAGATGAAGGAAGCGGTAGAAAAGTTCAAAGCTATCCTGACAGGAGAAGGTGCGGAGATCATTAATGAAGAAAACTGGGGATTGAAGAAATTGGCTTATCCAATTCAGAAGAAATCTACAGGTTTCTATCAGCTGATTGAGTTTAAAGCAGAACCGTCGGTAATCGAGAAACTCGAAGTAAACTTCCGTCGTGACGAACGTGTTATCCGTTTCTTGACTTTCAAGATGGATAAATACGCTGCAGAATACGCTGCTAAGAGAAGAAATGTTAAATCAACTAAAAAGGAGGA